>NZ_JAKVOI010000001.1:2400000-2700000 GCF_022482905.1 Clostridium sp. | reverse complement strand
ATTCGGATGAATATAAAAATTCAACAGCTGCTAAAATTCAACAAGCTATGAGGACATTTCAACAAAAAAGTGGTTATAGGGAAATTCTTGTATGCAATATGAAAATACTTAGTAAATCATATTGTGAATATCTTCAGAACCTGGAGGCTGCAAATGAAATAATGCTCAAGAAATATCCCGGAGTAAAAAATATATAGTCAAAAAATGAAATTGCAGCAGGTAATTTATAAATCACCTGCTGTTCTTATGGGAATCAGTGATTCTTTATAAAAGTTCCATTGTCAATTTCTTTAAAGGCCCTTTCAAGTTCCTCATTTGTGTTCATAACAATAGGACCTCCCCAGGCTACAGGTTCTTTAAGGGGCTTACCCATAAATATTATAAAACGCATTCCATCTTTACCGGAGCAAATTCTAATTTCTTCTCCACTATTGAACAAAACTGCAGTTTTTTCTTTAATGCAATCTTTCTCATCTTTGCCGGAATATCCGTATCCATTAAAAATATATATGAATACAGTAGACTGTATATCTGTTTCAATAGACCATTCAGCTTGTGTCTCCATATTAATATCCCAAATGTCAGCTTTTACGTATTCTCCGTTAAAAGCTCCAGGAGTATTTCCACAATGTCCTGATATTATTTTTGCAGTAAGGCCTTCTCCCTCTATTTTGGGCACACTGTTTTCATTTATATCGTGGTATCTGGGAATACACATCTTGTCTTTCCCGGGAATATTTATCCAGAGTTGAAATCCCAGCATTCTTTTTGAAGGCTGAGGCATCTCCTGGTGGATTATTCCACTTCCGGCAGTCATCCACTGACAGCAGCCATCCTCAATAATACCTTTGTTGTGAAGATTATCACTATGTTCAATTTTCCCGCTAATAAGATATGTTACAGTTTCAATGCCTCTATGAGGATGCCATGGAAATCCTTTAATATAATCTGAAGGATTTTCTGAATCAAAAACATCCAGCATTAGAAAAGGATCAAATTCCTTGACTGTATCAAGGGCAAGTACACGTAAAAGTTTTACTCCTGCACCATCCTGCTGAATAGTTCCCTTTACTATTTTTTTTACAGTTCTAATTGACATATGGTATTCCCCCTCCGACTTATTATAGTTTGTATACTGTCTTGTAGGTATATAACTCCAGTATTATAATATATATTACATCATTTTGTGCAATAAACACAATAATAAAAGGGTAGTAGATGGGATTATAGTCTCCTTATCAATTCCCATACCCACATCATGATTTCATGGGGAATGAATTTGGCCGCTATCCTGTGAATAAAACATACTGGCCCCGGAGTAGATACAGGAAAACCTATTTTGCTGTCATTAAGTGCCATGATCACCACATTTCTTGCTTTGCCTGCAAATATGAAATTTTTAATTCTTTTCTCATTTCCGTTGTGTCTTGCCCTGGGGATAAATTCAGTATCCCTGATCCAGTAGGGACATACTGCGGTTACATGTATACCTCTCGGCAGCAGCTCTATTCTAAGAGCTCTGCTGTACCTGTAAAGAAATGCTTTGGTAGCTGCATATACATTCAGATACTGAAAGGGCTGAAAGGCCGATGTTGAGCAGATCTCAAGAATGCGGCTTTTTCTTTTCATATATGGTAATACTGCTGTAGTCATATCCACGGCAGCGCGACAATTCAAACCTATCATATTGTCATTGTCCAGACGGCTTATGTCACTGTAACTGCCGATTTTCCCGAATCCTGCAGCATTTACCAGCATGTCGATTTGAGGTTTCCGTGTTTCCAGATATTCTATAAAATAATCGATATTTTCCCTTTTGGCAAGGTCAAGCGGCAGAATCCGAATCGGAATGTCAACCTTGTCAGCCAGTTCTTTTAGACGTTCCTCCCGCCTGGCAATAACCCAGATCTCATTAATATTCTTTTCTTTAGAGGCAATCTGATAGACGAATTCTTTGCCCAATCCACTTGAAGCACCAGTTACTATGGCTATTCCCATTTTATTACCACCTCCATGATAGTATATCACAAAAAATTGCATATCTGTGTTTTCCATAGAGATTTTCTTATATGCTATAATATGGGTGTAATATATTTGAATTACTCATCAAAAGGAGGAGATAATGTGAATTTATGCTGGATAACATTAAGTGTAAAAAACATGCGGGAATCTTTGAAATTCTATAACGAACTTCTGGGAATTGAAATTTTTAAAAGGTTTAGTCCAAATCCAGGAATTGATATTGCAATGATTGGGAAAAAAGATGGGCCTAAAGTTGAACTGATATGCAGTGGAGATAATAATTCACGGATTCAGACCAGGGGAATTTCCATTGGATTTCAAGTAAACTCACTGGATGAAATTATTGAATATATGAAAGAGAAAGGTATTTCAATTAAAAGAGGACCTATCTCACCTTCAGCGGGAGTCAGATTCTTTTTTATAGAAGATCCAGATGGAGTGGAGATTCAGATAGTTGAAAGCAGATAAAACCTATAGTTTGCAGTTACCTTAAACATATAGTAACATCGAACAATTTCACATCTATTGACGCATATATCATTTAATGATATAATTTAATAAAATATATATCATTAAATGATATAGTATAGGAGGTAAACATGCCTAGAAGTAATTCTTTAAAGATGGGTGAACTTACGGATGCCTATTATTATATTTTACTTTCTTTAATAAAGCCTAAACACGGATATCTGATTATGAAATCAATTGAAGAGTTGTCTCAAGGTAAATTTTCAATAGGACCTGCATCATTATATACAAGTATAAAAAAACTTCTTGATGGTGGTCTGATAAAGCTTAATGGGGAATTACAACAAAGGAAAATTTATATTATTACAGATAAAGGTATTAGGTTTTTGAAAAATGAAGTTGAAAAAAAACGTCAAATGGTTGAAATTGCTGAAAAGATATTTAACAAGGAGATGTTATAAAATATGTTTAACACAAAGTATGTTATGAGTATGGGTTTAGCTTTTGCAGAAAAGCAAGAAATGGAAATGCTATCATCCTATGCGGGGAAAGGCTGGATTCTGTATAAATTTTGGATTTTTGGATATAAGCTAAAAAAGGCCGAGCCACAGCGGCTGCAATATTCACTTGATTATAGAATAAATCCAGATAAAGAATATTTTTTGTACTTTAAAGAAGCCGGGTGGTCTCATGTATGTTCTTTAGGAAATACAATTCACATATTTAGTGCACCTCAAGAAACAAACTCTATATATACTGACAATGATACTGAATTGGAAAAATATATATGTCAATATAATATGACCCAAAAAACGGCAATACCAGCGTCTCTATGTACTATTTTACTTTTTATTTTAACATTGCTTTCCAAATATGGCTATATACCCGATATATGTAGAAAAATTTTTGGAAGCCTTTTAATACCTGCAGTTATAGTTGCTGTTTTTTCAGGGCTTCCATGTATGTCCTTTTATTTTAGAATAAATAAAGTCAACAAAAATAGAAACAAGGTTTCCAGCAAAAATTATAAAATTATAGCTGCTTTAGTTATGATTATGCTTTTATTGTCTGTAATTTCAGTAGCTTTAAATATATTTAATATTCTGAATGTATCCAACAGTATATACTATATTCTTTGTTTTATGTTAATTTTATCCTGGGCATTAGTTTGTTTTATAAAATAGAGACTTTAGTTGTCGGAAATGGGGTTTGTAATTAATGAAAATAAACAGATTACTGGCAATTGTGATAATGCTTTTAAACAGGGAGAAAATACCTGCAATGGCATTGGCTGAAAAATTTGAAGTTTCCGTAAGAACTATTTACAGGGATATCGAAGCGATCAATATGTCAGGAATTCCAATAGCTTCAAGTCAGGGCAACAATGGAGGCTTTTATATTCTGGACAACTACAAGATAAATCATCAGTTTCTCACATTGGAGGATATGATATCCATAGTGGAAGCTTTGAAAAATATAAACGGAGTTCTGAGTGACAGAAATGTGGAGATAGCCATGGAAAAAGTCAAGAGTATCATACCCTCCAACAAAAGGAGTGCAGTTGATTTGCACTTTAAACAGGTATTTATAGATACACTGCCCTGGGGCTTTAAAAAGTCTGAAAAGGAAAATATTAAATATAAAACGGTATATAGAGCACTAAAGGATAATAAATGTATAAGTTTTAACTACAGGAACGCAAGAGGAGAATATATATTCAGAAAGGTGGAACCTGTTACCCTTGTGTTTAAAGGATTCTCCTGGTATGTTTTTTCATTTTGCACATTTAGGAAAGACTATAGGATGTTTAAATTGACCAGAATAGATGGATTGGAGATTATGGATGAAGAAATTTGCAAGTCCAGAATTTCCTATGGGGAGTATGTAAAGACTGAATCTCCTCAAAAGCCCCCTATAAAAATCTCTCTTAAATTTTCAGGAAAGGTAAGGTATAGAATACAGGACTATTTTAATGAAGACGAAGTTAAATTTCTTGAAGATGGAAGTGTCATAGTGAATACTGAAGTTATTGAAGACAGCTGGGTTTATTCAATGATATTGAGCTATGGTGAATATGTAGAGGTTCTGAAACCACGGCATATACAGGAAATTATAAAAGAAAAGTGCAGAAAGATAATAGAATCGTATAAATGAATTCGAACATGACATAATGCTGTCAAAGCTTTCCTGTATAATGGTTGTATCAACATATGAAAGGAGAATATATTATGGAACGGGAATATTGCCAAAGCTGCGGGATGCCTTTAAGTGAGGAATTTTATGGAACTAACTCAAATGATAGTAAAAATCATGAATACTGCATATATTGTTACGAAAAAGGGGCCTTCAAGCAGCCGGATTTAACCATGGAAGAGATGATTGAAACTTGTGTGCCTTTTATGAAGGAAAAGGGTATGGATGAAAATGAGGCAAGAGCACTCATGAAAAACTGTCTTCCCAATCTTAAAAGGTGGAAAAAGCGTTTATGAATTTTAAAATAGTTGAAAAAGATGAGGCTATAATAGTTGGATGTGAAGTTTCAGATTTGGCTACAATACCTAAGAGTATGGTATCAAAAGTAATACCATCCTCAAAATATTGTGTGATAACTGCTAGAGGAAAGATGCCTGACAGTATACGTAAGGTTTGGGAATATGTATGGAAAGGTGATATAGAAAGGACTTATACAGGGGATTTTGAATTCTATGACAAGAGATATGATGGCAGTGAAAATTCTGAAGTAGATATATATGTAGCCGTTAAGTAGCATGTTCTGATGTAGATTGTGAATAATAAGGTAGTCCTGTCGTGTAGAAGGATTGCCTTATTATTTTATGTACGAAATGTCTGTTTATGATGTGCTCTGCTTTACCTCCTGACAGTTGATCTGCCAGTGAAACCCACTTGAGACCAGCTGAATCAAAAATATCGTACTGAAAATGCCAGCACGAGAATACCGGCCAGTTTGTGTATGAATGCTTCACCGAAAATACTTTGATCAGTTTTAGTTTATTTCATTATCTAAGATTCATTTTAACATAAAAGAAAGCACAGAGTGCTATCGTCCTCTGTGTTTTTCCCTATGTTTTTTCTGTCCCAATGCCCTGTGGTATTCACTTGAAACGGAATTTCCATTAATGAAAACTTCGCCGGATGTAGGAAAAAGATGGAGAGATAAAAAAGATATATTCAATCTTGACAGTACCTGAAGTTTTATAGTAATATGAAGTTAGCTTCCCGTGAAGCTAACTTCATATTAGGAAGGGAAGAAAATCATGAGAACAAGAGTGAGAGAATTACGGAAAAAAGCTAATTTGACACAACAACAATTAGCTGACTTAGTTTATGTTTCTTCAAGAACTATCATTTCTATCGAGAAAGAACAGTATAGGCCTTCTCTTATGCTGGCATATCGAATGGCAGAGGTATTCGGAACAACGGTGGAGGATTTATGCTGCCTCAAAGAAAATAAAGAGTTGGAGGATCAACAATATGAAAATTTATAATAAAAGGGGATTGTTTTTTGCAGTTATATGGACAGCATTGGGTGCCTTTAGTGCGATCATTAATATTTTATCGCAGGATAGCTCTTTGCCACAACGAATCAAAGGTGTTGTCATTGCTATAGTGCTTATCATAATGGGTATTAACGGTTTCACCCGTGCTTTTTCCAAACAAGCTACAAGAGAAGATATTGTTGAAAAACAGGATGAAAGAAACAGTCTTTTACAATTGAAAACCAAGTCACTGACATTAAAGGTTCTTTATGGCTGTCTGATTCTTATTACTGCAGGAGGTCTGGTGGCGTATGGACTAACTTCAAATTTAGTGTGGATTCCTACTGTTACAGTTACTGGTGGATTGCTGGGCTTTTTACTGATAGTTGAGATAGTTGTTGAAATCCATTATGAAAGACATATGTAGAGAATTGAAGTTCAGCTTATCTCACGATTATGGTATTGATGTACTTGTTATGTGTAGTCTGTAGTGGAAGGATTGACATCAATACTATCGTCCCCTGTGCTTTTCCTTATGTTTTTTCTGTTTCAATGCTGTGTAATGAGCTTGTTTTTTACAGATCCTGCTGAAAAAAGTTGATTGTTTGCTCCCAAGAATCAATTGAATCTTGTAAACTTCCTTATTTCAGCATTTTGGGGATTGTTTGACGGAGACAGCTTAGCAATTTTAGTGAGCAAATATTGTACAATGTGGAATTTCTTAAAAGGAAGTTCTTTACCTTGGTATGTCCATGAAGACGAATGCGAAGGTCTCCACCCACACATGCCTTCTAAAACAATATTCGAAGGTGAATTTGCAACTACGCACTTAATGTTTTGAAAGTATGTTGCGGCAGTCAAAGCCAGTTCAGCCCCTTTTGAGCGCCCGTACAAACCTATCCTTTTTTCGTCAACTTGCGGTAGTAATGCTAAATATGAAGCACTTCGTTCAATGATTTCAATCGGAATTTTCTCTAAATTCCTAGACAAACCTGCTAACCCAAAGTAACCCACCGCTAAGGCCACAAAACCATGACTTGCAAACAGCTGTGCGATATTTTGAGCTTTCTCTATACGCCCGTCGCTACCACTGACAACGATAATCGCCGGCTTCTGTGATTGTCTTTTCTCGAAGAAAACTCTTCCACAGGCTTCACCTAAGTCGATATCTTTTGATGCAATTGTCGGCAATTGGTAATACCTGAGAAATGAGTTTGCTGCAATCACTTTTCCATGTTCGACGATTGAAATTACAATTTGAAATTTATCGTTTTTTGCAATACTTTTCAGATTTTGAGGCAATTTGATCTTTTTTGTATTTTTGGGCTGGCTATTGTAAAATAAGCCCATTTGAGCTATTCCTTTGTAAGATCCATCAATTGCGCAGCTATCTTTTAGAGAAATTCTTCCAGACTCGTCGGCCTGTACTGAGATTTTCGATTCCCAAATATTATTTGTACCTAAGTTCGTTGGCACATTAATACAGTAATAGTTTTTCAATTCCTGCTTAATTTCATAGGTCAGTCCTCTTCTCTAAAATATTATTTTAAGTTTACAGTGTCCAAGTGGATGCTGTATTTTTGCGTTAAGGAGGTTTTGAAATGAGTAAGCAGATTACTACTATTCCTGCAAAAAGTAATTTGTTTCTTTTTTACTTTTTGCAGCCTAGTTTATAGGCTGGTGGGGCGAACTTAGGTTGTAAAATACCTGCTAAGGCAAACATAAGAACGGCTGTCCAGATGCAACTGTAGCTGATCCAATCGATGGATGACAGTTTTTCATGAAAAACGAAAATTCCTAGCAGGAAACTAATTGTAGGGGAAATGTACTGTAAAAAACCTACTATGGAGAGACGGGTTCGCTTTGCTCCTTCGGCAAACAGTAAAAGCGGCACAGCTGTGACAATTCCCGAACTAAGCAATAACGCCGTCGTCAAAAGGTCAATTTTACCGATGGCACCTGCGCCAACATATTGTATCCAAAGGATATAACCGATGGCAAAGGGTGAGGTCAGCATCATTTCCATCGTTAGCCCCACAGATGCGTTCAGCGGAACTATTTTCTTGATGAGTCCGTAGAGAGCGAAGCTGACGGCTAAGATTAGGGAGATCCACGGAAATTTTCCGTAAGCAGCAACCAGAATCAAGATACCAGTTGCCGCAGTTAAAAAGAGTCGCCAGAAAAACTAAGCCAATATTTTTTGGATGTAAAAAACTACGGAGCAGTTGGCCTTTTTTCCCAATTGAGGAGATATAAATCACCATGAATGCAAGTGCCCATACAATTCTGTGCGCTAGTATTTGATCCGAAGGTACCTGCTTGAGGAGATTCCAGAACAGTGGCAGAATTCCCCAGAGAGCAGATGCCGATGCACTGCAAATAAAGCCTTTATTTTTGTCCGTAAGATTCATATGTAAACCTGCCTTTATCGCTTTTATATGCTTTGGAGGGTCTCTTCGATCCAGTTGAAGGTGCTGCTGTTCGCAAAAAGTTTGGCACCTACCTCACAGTGTTCGGCTGCGTCCTGCTCTCGAGTAAACAGCAGATACTTCTTGGGGCAGCGGAGCTGATCATAGAGCCGCTTTGCCTGACCTGGAAAGTTGGTTTCATTTTCACTGTCTACAATTAGTGTGGGGCATTTGATTTGTTGCACCACATCACCTAGATAATAGTATTTTGCCTTGAGCATGAATTCTTTGAGATTTTTGACCCCAAAGACATACATTCCATGCCTAAGTGCCCAATTGACTTGAGTGCTTTGAGCCATCTGCTTTTTCATAATGGTGTCCACTTTTGTCTCTGGCGTAGTAGCGATGTTTTGAAAAAACTCTTCTCGTTCCATACCCTCAGGCCGGCGCTCACCCATAAAATCATAAACTCCGCTGTTGGCGACACAAGCTGCCAATCTATGTTCAAATGCGGCTGCTCGAGGTGCCAGATATCCTCCCATGCTTTGCCCCCACAGAATGATTTTTTGGGAATTGACGCCTAGCTTCTCAATTAGAAAATCCACCACGGGTGACAATACATTTTCCCAATCCGGACGGAACGGGATTTCTCTTCTGCGGATCATCTCACCCTGACCTGGGCCTTCAAACGATAGGCAATTCATCCCACGTTTTAGGGCCTTCAGTGCGATGCCGTGCATTTCTTCTTTTGTGCCGTCATATCCGTTGAGAAGGATCAATGTGGGTGCGGTCTTTGTGTCTTCTTCTTTGGAAACAGGGTAAAAAAGTGCCGGAAGAGTTGTCTTTTCATAAGGAATTTCCATAGGTAGGATAACGGTTGTTCCATATTGGATGACTTTTTGAAAGCAGTCCAGAGCAAGTGCATCCATCTGCTCCAGTTTGTCACTTGTTTCTGCACTGCAGTTTTCCGTCATCAAAACGCCGCGGTAGAAAGCTGCGGCCCGATAATAGTTGGACGCTCGCAGAAATGTTTCGGCAGCACTCGTGAGATGATGGCCAGCAAGGAATTCTTCGGCAATATGACACACCCGGTCTGCCGTACTGGCCCATTCCCCATACCAACTGTTGTAATCACCCTCCCGGATGGTCCGGACTGTATTGAGGACCTCATTGACATCAGCTTGCTCTGAAGATACTTCACTGAGCATACGTAGTACTTGAAAAGAAATCTGTTCGTCTTCAATATTAATTTTCATGATATTCACTCTCCCAATATGCGGCAATATTTTGTTCCATCTCGTTCTGCATCTGCATGTTATGTGCTGACCCCAGTACCCGTTCATAAAAGTCACCAACAGCCCTTGCCATGCGAAGCATTTCTTCCCGATTGTAAGTAAAGAACGCAGGGTCGAAAACAAACTTGGTGGCTGTAAGTAGAAACTGTGCTGCTTCTTCCGGATAAGGGGTGGTGAAGCATCCTTCTTTTACGCCTTGTCGAATCAGTTCTGCATAAATGGGCTTGAGCTTGTTGATGCGGCTGACGATATACTGCAGATGGGCAGATGTATAGCGGCTTTCGTATAAAACATCAAAAAGGCTATCGTTATGTCGGTTCATGCAAAAGTCCTGTATGGTAAGCAGATTAAGTTTCTGGACCGGGTTGATATCGGTCCGATTCAGTGTTTTCTGCATCTCCTTTATAGTATTTTCCGTGACCAGTTCTAACACTGCTGCAAAAATATCATCCTTTGATCGGAAATAGTTGTAAAACGATCCTTGTGCAATATGCAGTTCTTTGACGATATCGCTCACGCTGGTGTGATCTACACCATTTTTACGAAATAAAGCTAATGCGGTGGAAAGCAGGTCTTCTTTTTTGATGCTTGATTGTCTTGCCATTAGTAACACCTCCAAATGATTAATGACTGACATCAGTCATTAATATAGCATAATCTGCTATTGCTGTCAACTATCTTTTTATACCATGGTTTATTATTGCTTAATCCTATAAGAGATGATATGATTATTACATCTTTTTTGCAGGATTGAATCCTGCGTTTTCAATTACCATGATTGTTCTTTCCTGCTTTTTAATGATAGGGACGGGTTTTGTAGAAGAGGTGCTGTTCAGGGGATTTTTATTTCCGGAATAACATTTGGTATAGGGCATGTTGTCAATTTGTTTAGAGGATATGCTGCTGTAGAGCTGGCAGCACAGATTGGTGTTGCAATAGTAATAGGCATTGTTCTTGCACTGCTTGTGGCTGTCACAAAAAATATCCTGCCGGGTATTCTTTTTCATATTGTATTTAATATTGGCGGAACTATTACAAATGCATCAGTCAGTGCACAATCCTCTTTGCTGATAGTAATTTTGATTATTTCCTTATTTTATGCGATATATCTTTCAAAATTCCTACATGGAAAAAATAAAGCGTGAGGTAATATATGATAAAATCAAATGTAAAATATTTTATGTTTTTGATGACAACTTTAATATTATCAGTACCGTTTTATATCTGGGGTGCATTCTTTCCCGTTAAAGGGCTGCCTTTTGGCCTGCCAATCAGCTTTTTAATGATTATGGTACCTTTCTTCTTGTCATTGATATATGCATGGAAAGAAAATGGAATAGAAAGAATTACATTTTTGTTTAAAAGTATTTTCGATATAAACAGGGCCAGCAGATGGTGGATAATTTTTTGCCTGGCATGTATGCCTTTAGTTACGGTGTTAACATATTTTACAATGCGGGTGTTTCCTTTTCCACTGCCGGCAGAAATAGTGTTTCCCTATAGAGAGATTCCGCTGATGATAGTTCTTTATTTTCTGGGAGCAATACCTGAAGAATTTGGATGGACAGCTATCCTGACTGAACCACTGACCAAAGAATATGGGCCAATTAAAGCAGGTATAATTATCGGGGGAGTGTGGGCCGTCTGGCATATCATTCCCTGGAGCTGGGCACATCCCGCAGGGTGGATTATTGGAATGTGCATTTTAAATGTTCTTATGAGAACTGCAATGATCTATGCCTATATGTATGGTGGCAAAAGTTTGTTCACAGGTCTGGCTTTTCATACCATGATAAATGTGACAACAGGTATTTTCCCCAACTATGGCTCACATGTAAACACATGGCTTTTTAGTGCATGGATGGCTGTTGCACTGTTGTTGGTTATATGGTTTGTAAAAAGAAAAAATAAAGCTTATGAATGCTGATGTTCTTTATGCACGAAATGTCTGTTTATAGTGTGCTCTGCTTTTCCGGTAGATGAAAAGTACAATAAGGAAGGATACGGTTTGGGCAATGGCAATGCGGAGCATTTGCAATTCATCTGTGCCGGAGGCCGTTGCTATATGTAAAATATTGATGATTATATTATTTGTGAAGTGATCAGCCATAGACATCCAGAGTGAACCTGTAATTTTAGTAAGCAGACAGAATTTTATTCCTGTAATTCCTGTTGTTAAAATAAGTATAAGGGAAATCATGACAGTTCCGCTCATGCTGGTTTTCCCGTCCAGTAGATTGCGCACAGGAGCTGCTATATGCCAGATGCCAAATAGGAGAGAGGATAAAACAGCAGCTTTGACAAAGGAGTATTTTATTTCGAAGAGTTTGATGAACAAACCCCGGAAGATACCTTCTTCCATGGCCACATTTATAATATTCCCGATAATGCAAAAAGTGAAAAACAACAAACAGGTTTGTCTGCCTTGATTTCCATCAATGGCATAGCTGGTTACATAGATCTGCAGTGAAGGGGTGTTACCTCCTGACAATTGCATAAAAAATTCAATACCATAGGCAATTGTAAATACGGCTGCTCCAAGCAGGAAGCCATATAGTGCATTTCTGACTGCTGATCTTCCAGTGAAACCAACTTGAGACCAGCTGAATGAAAAATATCGTATTGAAAATGCCAGCACAAGGATACCAGCCAGTTTGTGTATGAATGCTTCACCGAAAATACTCTGATCAGTGCGGATAAACATGTATTCAAATACTCTCAATACAAAACATATCAGATAAATAACCAGTATGGACTTCCACAGATGATACAATCTATTTTTTCCCATATTGATGCTCCTTTTAATTTATTTCATTATCTAGACTCTATTTTAACATAAAAGAAAGCACAGGGTATTATGACGCTTGATATGAAAGGCTATAAAGATATTTTGGGAATATGGATTGGTGAAGCCGAAGGTGCTAAATTCTGGCTGTCAGTCTGCAATGATTTAAAAAACAGAGGTGTAAAAGAAATATTAATTGCCTGCATGGATGGACTTAAAGGTCTTTCAGATGCAATAAAGTCAGTGTTTCCTGACGTTAGTATTCAAAATTGTATTATACATCAAATAAGGAATCCGATTAAATATATAGTATCCAAAGATAAAAAAAATTTATGAGAGACTTAAGATGTGTATATAAAGCATCTAATGAAGAAGATGCACTTAATAGTCTGAATAATCTAAAAGATATAAAAATATAATACTAAACCAGTATTAGTATTAGCTAAATATAAAAAAATATAACTGAAAATCAAAATTTCCAGTTATATAAAACTAAATCTAATATATTTTACACAAATCTATCTATATTCTCAAGTAAACAGTTTTACTATCTAGCACAAGGAGAGCATATCAGTTAATACAGTTACCTGATGTTTTCTTTCACTTTTTATATAAAATCTTATACTGAGTTATATTTTCTAATGTATATTACCAAAGATAAATAGGATTGCTATTTTAACTGCCACATTTTATTGGCTTTGGAAAACAACTTTTCTACACCGGCTCTATGTTGCTCAATATTTTGAACAGCATATGTGTCATTTTTATCTATTGGTTTCATATTTCCATCAACATATATTTCATATGCTTCTCCATCTTCTTCTATTCTTACACCATACTCATATCCACCGGATATCAATGGCCATATAATCAAAAGTTCACCTTTTTTACTGTTGGAAACTGCCAGATTCCCTGTATAATGCAAATAACCCGGTTTCTTTACACTATAGTTATACCCATCTTCTTTTTTCATGCCATAGGAACTGCCTTCAACTTTAGGTAGATCTTTTATAAATTTATCGTATTTGACTGTTGTTATTAAAAACCAGCTAATATTCATAATTGCAAATGCTGATATTATAAATATTATAATTCTTTTTCCATTAATTTTATTCATAAATTCACCACCCTGTTTCCCTGCTTTTTTATATTCTCGTCATGGGTAACCAGTATAATTGTTTTACCCTGTTTATTTAATTGTTTTAAAATATCAAGTACGGATTCTGCATTCTTTTTATCAAGAGAACCTGTAGGCTCATCGGCCAGTATAATATCACATTTTTTCAGCATTAATCTGGCCAATGCCACTCTTTGCTGTTCTCCGCCCGATAATGTGTATACCTTTTTATTTAACTTCTCTTCCAACCCTACAGTCCTCAAGGCCTCTTCTATTGATAAATTTGTCTTGCAATTATTTCTAACAAGCTTCAAATTTTCTTTAACAGTCTTATTATCAATTAATGCAAAGTTCTGAAATAAAAAGCCCACTTTTGTCCTAAAATAGTTCAGATGATTTTTTTTATTTTTAATGTCAATATCATCAGCAATTATTTGTCCGCTGTCAATTTTTTCAATCGCACCAATCATATTCAATAAAGTAGTTTTACCACAGCCGCTTGGCCCTGAAAATATAATAAAATCCCCATCTTCTATTGTTAAACTTAAATCCTGGAATACTACCTTTTCATCAAATTTTTTAGTTACTTTTTTTATTTCAATCATAGACTCCCACCCTTTAAGATTTTCTGAACCTGAGAATTTTCAATTTTATATATATAAAATGTGATAATGACCAGCTCCAATATCAGGATGCTTATTCCTCCAAAGGCCAGATAATAGCCTTTCTCGGTTTTCATTATCATATTGATGACAAAAGCTGTTAATATGCTTGCTGCTGTAGTTATAACTGTCATCATGATAATTTTTCTATTTTTCTGCAAAATACTATATCCAAGAATTTTCTTGATGGAAAGCTCCACAGCATTTACTTTATACTCCAATGTGATAATTGAGTTGATGATGATAATTTCTAAAAGTAGAATTAAAATACTGAATACTAGATTAATATATAAAATTCTTTTAGATATAATCCACATTTTTTGATATTTTTCCAACACATTTATCTTCTGTACAATTTGATCTTGTAAATTATGTTTAACTATAAATTTATTGAATTTATCACGTTGCTCCTCCGAAGATATCCTGTACATGACATCGTATATTTCATCTACTGATCCTATGGATTTCAAAACGCTCTGATTTTCAACTTGATCCGCTGACATGTTATTATAAACAATAACAGGATTTCTAATTAAATCACTTCCATATATGTAATCCTCGTCTATTCCCACAATATCAATGTTATCGTGATAATAAATCACATTATAATCTCGAACAAAATTAATAGTATCATTGTATGGTATACTTTTTTTTAGTTCCTCGATAATTTTAGAATTGCCCTTCATTCTATCAGGTAATATGAAATAGAAATCTTTACCTGAATTTAAATGATTAAATTCTTTTATTTTACTGGATAAATAATCAAAGGCATTTCTATTTGCAGAAATAGTTTTTACACTTACAACCTGGGAGATATCTTTCAAGGCAATTGCATTAAATTCTCTGAAAAATTCTCTATAAAATGTTTCCCGTACGGCTATGGATTTATCAAATACATCATTGATAGAACCGTCAGTATTCCTAATTGACTTATACATGAACTTAATATAGTGATAATCCGAATGGTCCTGAAAAAAAGTTTTTTGTCTGTAAAAAGTATAGGATTGAAAAATGAAAGCAATATTGCTGGATATTATAAAAATGGTGATAATGGTTGTCGCTGATTTCAATCCATAATTAAGTGTCAATAATTTCTTAGAACTTCTGCCATTGGAGAAAACTTCTTTTATATTATAAAAATATAAATTTACATACAACAATCCATTGATACATAATAATACAACAAACAGTATAATTGAGATTTTTAAATTGAAGAATACGTAAGTATATTTAGACAAAACAGACAATATGAAGATAAAAGATGCTGTAAATGCAAGAGAATCCAAAAGAATATTCTGCCAGATAATAGTACTTATTTTTTCTCCCATAGTCATTCTAACAACAGCTTCTTTTTTTTGTGAAACAACATCATAAAAGGAAAATAACAATATAATACTAATGACAAGTATCCATATGGCAATTGTATTCTTTTCTGACTCCCTGTCAGGATAGCCTTGTTTGGGATGATTGCCTGCATACTTGTCAATTAAGCCCATTTTAAATTGATTGGCTTTTTCCCTGCTTCCGATAATGTAATATTCATTTTGATTTTTGATATCAGGTATACTACCAATATCTTTGAATTTAAAGTTGATATTCCCTAGGAAAAGGCTTGTATACTTTCCTTTAAGTATATTTGAATTCTGATTTATACTTTTTTCAACTCCCGGTGTCCCGTAAATATCGTATTCAGTAAGGGAACTATTTGGCTGAGATCGTATAAAAGTAAATACTTCAACTCTATTATCAGCTGCTGAATCAATAATATCACCAATCATTTCATCACTTGTCGTATCATTTTGCAGATACAATGTAGTATTGGCATATTTAGTATAAAAATTATCCAAATAGAAAATATGACTTTCCCCGATAATTAAAAGTCCTATAAACACAATACAAAAACTAATGATATACTTGATTTTTTTCAAAAAAACTCCTCCATGCTATTTATTTTCGATATAAGAGCAGCCAATGTTTATAATATTTCACTACTTTATTATTCCTAATTTAACTAGCACAACAGGTTAATTTAGTTAACAAGTACTTGTTAACTAAATTATAACTTTTACAACTGTAAAAGTAAAGACCTTATTTGAAAATATTTAATAAAAATATTGACATTACGACAATTGTCGTATACACTTTGTTTAAGAAATAATAAAAGAAAGGTTGATTGTAAAATGAAAAAACTTCCCAGAACAGAACTTGAAATAATGAAATTTATCTGGAGTAGAAAAGATAAAGTATCTACAAAGGATGTAGCCAAACATATGGAAGATATTCTGGAGTGGAAACTCAGTACTACATCCAAAACTTTATCAAGACTTGTAAAAAAAGATTTTCTTGCTACAGAACGAATAGGCAAGCAATCTTATTTTATCCCAATAGTAGAAGAAAATGATTACTTAAAATTTGAAACTAGAGATTTCTTTAATTATCTTCATGGAAAATCATTAAAAAGTATAATATCTACACTTGAGGAAAGTGATGAAATCACTGATAAAGATTTAGATGAACTTGAAAAGTGGATAAAGAGTAGGTAATTGAAATGAAAGATATTTTTGTAGAAGTATTAAGAACAAGTTTGCTTACAGGAATATTAATATTGGGAATAATTATTATGAAAGATAAGTTTTTAGATAAATATAGCCATAAATTTAATTACTTTTTAGCTGTTATGGTCATTATAAGAATGGTTTTAGTAGTTAATATTAAACTTGATATAAATATAAATAGTTTCGCAAATGAAAATTATACTGCTTATCATAGAGTTCTATATAACCTAACCCAACCTCATCTAAGCAATATTGATATAATCGATTACACTTATATCACAATGCTGATCTGGATTATCGGAGCAATAGGCATTTTACTATACTATATTTATTTTCAGGGTGAATTTTATTTAAAAGTTAGAAATAATATGACTTTTGTAAAAGATACAAGAATAGCAAAAATTTTGGATAATGAAAAAATAAATTTGAATATAAGTAAGAACATAAAAGTTAAAATAGTAAAAGGAATTTCTTCACCAGCTATAATAGGAATATTAAATTCTACAATAATTCTACCAGCTCAAAAATTTTCAAACAATGAATTAAAATGGATATTCAGGCATGAATTATTCCACTTTAAAAGGAAAGATAATATCATAAAGCTTCTTATGATATTATCAATGTCATTACATTGGTTTAATCCGTTAATGTATATATTTAGAAAATTTTTTAATGAACAATGTGAGTTATCCTGTGATGAAGCAGTTGTTATTGGAGCTAAAACAGAAGATATCAAAGAATACGCATTGCTTTTAGTAAAATCTGTTAGGTATAGAAATAACCTTAAACTTTCTACAATATCATCACAGTTAACTGATAAAAAAGTAAATATAACGAAAAGGAGGATAGAAAATATGTTAAGTTTGAAGCCAAGAAAAAAGGGAATGGCAGTTATAGCCATATCACTAGCTATTGTAGGGAGCTCACTGTTTGCATTAAATATCAATAAGGTATCAGCAACATCTCTACAAAATAATACTAATATTGTAGCTGAAAAAAGATTAAATCAAAGCAATAGTGATTATACAGAGAAAAAATCAGTAGTAAATAGAAGCGCAACAGTAACGTTAGAAACATATACCTATAAAGATGCCCCGAAAGAATTGAGAGAAGAACATGCTGAAAACTGCAAAGCGGTTAATATAGAGGTCAAAGATTCAGATATAATTGGAAAATTTGTTTCAGCAGTTTGGAATAAATAATACAATATTATTTCTCACATATAATCAATATAGACAAAGGATTATTGTGGAGGATTAGCTTGATGGCATATACTAAAAATAGGAATAAAAATTTAATTGGTGACAAGGTCAAATATGCAAGGCTTAAAAGCAAGCATAAAATAACTCAAAACGATTTACTTGCCAGACTTGCAGTAAGAGGTATAACCCTTGAAAAAACAGCAATATCCAAAATTGAATCCAAAACAAGGCCAGTTACAGACAAGGAACTTGTTGCCATAGGTGATGCTTTAGGTGTAAGTATATTATGGCTTCTTGGTAAGGAATGAGAATGTTTTTTCTATTTAATAATCAGCCTGTGTTTTAATTTAATGTTGAAATTTGATATAATTATGTTATGTTTAATGAAAAAAGGACATTACTATAGCAAATTTAAATATTATATATAGAATAGATAAAGAATAGTCATAGGAGGGAAAATATGAATAAAAAAATATTTTCAACAATTATTATAGCATCTTTGCTTATGACGGCTTGTGGAAGAACCAATTTAACTACTAATCCTCCGCAACAAAATAATCAATCATCTTCAGTGTCATCTACACCAAAAACTTATACTCAAAATAGCACAAATGCAACAAGTTCAAAGTCAGATCCTGGCACCAATAATATAAAAAATATAAAAGGTTTTACTACTATTGAAAATCAGTCTTTTATGGTTGATTTAAATTCATGGGGTAATGTAAAATTTGTATCGGGGAAAATTACAGGCGGCAACCACATACCGGTAGTGTTTTATCTAACCAGTGAAAATGGAGATATTCTTTATAGTTTTGAAGATACACCTTTCCCATATAATGTAGATGTTAAAGCAGTTTCATTTCAAGATGTAAATAAAGATGGATTAAAAGATATAATCATCATTGTTATTGATAACGCCAACTTTGGGAAACCAATATCCGCTGTTTGGTTACAAAATGATGATAAAAAGTTTACTTGTAATACGAAACTATCTCAAGAGATGAATGAGTCTGGAAACAATAATGATATAAAAACTGTAACGTATTATCTTTCTAAAAAATTCTAAATGCCTTAAAGGTACATTAGGGAAGTCAGAATGGCTTCCCTAAAAATTTTGTATACTTGTATTAACGCTATTTTAAACATATCCCAATGTAATTATAAATAAAATCAAAAGGGGAATACTAATGAAAAATAAAAAAATTGTACTTTTTATTATCATGGCATTATTAATACTTGCATTAGTAGCATGTACAAAAGGCAGTAAAGAAAATCAAAATTACGTAAGTGAGCCAAAACAAAATCAGCGAGCAGAAAATAGTCTGGACAAAGTTGATAATTCAAATAAGAAAGGCTTGTCAGATTTAACAAATGGAATAAAACAAAATGATAATATTCAGAAGGATAATACAATAACAAAAGTAGAGGAAAGAAGAAAAGAATTTTTAGGAAAATTAGATAATATTCAAAAAGAACTTGATGATTTACCGGAAAAGAAGGATTCAGATTCTGGGATAACAAATGCTATGAAGAGTTATTACGGAAAATCTTATGATATGTATGATAAAGCATTAAATGAGATTTATGCCTTACTAAAAAAAGAGTTATCTCCAGAAATAATGAAGAATTTAAAAAATGAACAAATTAAATGGATAGAATGGAAAGAAGATATGGCAAATAAAGAAGGGTTAAAATATAATGGAGGAACTTTTGAAAATGTTGCATATTATATGTCTTTATATAATTCAACAAAGAAAAGATGTTATGAATTAGTTAATAAATATATGACAAATTAAAATATATTTATTATTTGATATATTTTAGCAAGCACACAAAAAGAGAGCGTTCATAGATTTGTGTAAAATATAATAGATGAGACAGAATTTGTTTGAAAATTGTATAGGATTATGCTCCTGTAGTAATTTCTATTTTTTGGAAAATAACTATGAATATGTATTTATACACATTCATAGTTCTGCCTGCTTGTTCCCAGCAATTTTGCCCACGGCAAAAGCATGAAGGAATGATTGTCCAATGAATAAATTACCACTAAAAATTAAAGTCCTGTTATGAAGGTTATTGAATATGGTAGTAAAAAAATATAAGGGAAGCTTTTTTGAGCATTTTAGTGTAATCTATGATATAAGACAGGAAGGTAAAGTTAGGCATAAGCTTATAGATATCATTTTTATTGCAGTTGCAGCGACAATATGCAGCTGCAATGATTGGGAGGACATTGAAGCCTGGGCAATTAAAAGAGAGGATTGGCTAAGGAAGTACCTTGAACTGCCAAACGGCATACCAACACATCATACAATTGAAAGAGTATTAAATTTAATAGATCCCAAACAGTTTGAAAGATGTTTTGTGCTCTGGATGAGAGAAGTAACAGAGATTGAGAATAACACGATAATAGCAATCGACGGAAAAACAATGCGGGGAACAGAAAACAAAAGGAATAATAAAAAGGCAGTTCATATAGTAAAAGTGCATGGGCAGCAGTAACAAACTTATTATAGGGCAGGTAAAGACAGATGAAAAAAGCAATGAAATTACTGCAATACCTGAATTACTTGATATGCTGTTAATAAAGGGCAGTATTGTTACAATTGATGCAATGGGATGCCAGAAAGATATTGCAGAAAAGATTGTAAGAAACAATAAAGCAGACTATGTCCTGGCACTTAAAGAAAACCACAAGGTTTTATACAATGAGGTAGAAGAATATTTCAAAGATGTGAAACGAGAGAAGGTAAAGGATGAAAAAATTGAGTGCTGCCGCACTATGTAAAAATCCCATGGCAGAATTGAAGAAAGAATCTTTTACTATTCTACTGATATATCATGGATGGAAGCTAAAAATGAGTGGAGAAAATTAAATGGCATAGGTATGGTTATTTAGAAAGTGTGAAGAAAATGGCAGAAAGACAGAGGAGTGTAGATACTATCTGGGAAGTATCAAGGATGTAAAAGATTTCTCACAAGCAGCAAGAAAACATTGGGGAATTGAGAGCACCCATTGGAACCTGGATGTAACTTTTAGAGAAGATGAAAATAGGAACAGAACAGGAAACAAACCGCAAAACATTGGACTACTAAAAAGAATTGCTCTTAACTTAGTAAAAAAAGATGAAGAAAGATATCCTAAGAAAAGCTTGAAATCCAGAAGGTTTCAGGCATTGCTTAGTCTGGAATATCTTGAATATATATTATTCATAAATTTTAGACATATGTAAGAAAATTTAAAAAGAGTACAAATTTATAGACTGGATATATCCATCAAGGACTATCCGGTTTCGAATGAGGTTTTCTTTTAAATGAGTAAAGGTCTAAGCTCTGGCCCGCTTCTTACACCAGCTCACAGTAATACCAGAGTATATTTCAGGGGAAATATGGCATATCTCATATATAAATACTGCAAAGGTATTTTTTAAAAAATTCTTGTAAGAGAATTTTGGAAGGAGATGGGTTCATGCTTTTGCCGTGTGTTTGGATATTTGTGCATTTGACATGTATATGTTAAAGTGTTATGATTATGTGTATAACAATAAATGTGAAAAATGTTACAATGTTACTAGCGCTTAATCAATTTGAACGGGAAAACCAATTTTGGGGTGAATCCTGCTGTAGGCAGGTAGGGTTAATTTCTTCGATCCGAATCCGTCAGCTAATCTCGTAAGCGTTGAAGGGAAGTTTTTGGTATACACGAATTTGTATTTTTTGATATACCTTTGAATTATGGCTTTATAAGCTGCGGAGACTTCTCTGCAGCTTATTGTTTTTTGATTATCCAGCAGCTTCCATGTAGCACAAATAATTCTTTATATTATATTGTTAACTTTTAAAAGGAGTGTTTGGTTTGAGAAGAAAATACTGGAATATACCACTATGGAAAGACGTCACAAAAGATGAATGGAACAGTTGGAAATGGCAGATTTCTAACAGACTTACCACATTGGAGGAACTGGAACAGGTAGTAAATCTTACTGAAGACGAAAGAAATGGAGTAAAAGCTAGTCTTAAAAAGCTAAGGATGGCAATAACACCTTATTATGCAACATTGATTGATCCGGATGACTATAATTGTCCTATTAGAAGACAAGCGATTCCCACCATAGAAGAGACCAAAATATCAGAATGTGATATAAATGACCCACTGCATGAAACTCTCGATTCTCCCGTTCCCGGATTAACCCACAGATATCCTGACAGAGTACTCATCCTTGTTACTGAAAAATGTTCTATGTACTGCAGACACTGCACAAGAAGGCGGTTTGCAGGGCACGATGATAATTCTCTATCAAACAATGATATATTAAGAGCTATAGAATATGTAAAAGCTCACAGCGAAGTTAGAGATGTATTGATATCCGGCGGTGATGCACTGTGTATTTCAGATGAGAAGCTTGAATTTATATTAAAGGAGATAAAAAAGATAGATCACGTTGAAGTCATAAGAATTGGAACCAGAGTACCAGTTGTCATGCCTCAGAGAATAACCAGCAGTTTGTGCAGAATGATAAAAAAATATCATCCGGTTTGGATTAACACACATTTTAACCATCCAAACGAGGTAACCGAAGAATCAATGCTGGCCTGCAAGATGCTTGTTGATTCAGGAATTCCCCTTGGAAATCAATCAGTACTTTTAAAAAATATCAATGACTGTCCTTATATTATGAGAAATCTTGTACAGAAATTAGTAAAAAACAGAATAAGACCTTATTATATATATCAATGTGATCTATCCCAGGGTATTGAACATTTTAGAACATCAGTTTCAACCGGCATAGAAATCATGGAGCTTTTACGCGGTCATACCTCTGGATTTGCAGTACCCACTTTTGTGATTGACGCTCCAGGCGGCGGTGGAAAAATACCTGTAGGTCCCCAGTATTTGATCTCACAGACACCTGAAAAATTAATACTCAGAAACTATGAGGGTGTATTGTGTACTTATACTGAGCCATCCGATAAAAGCCACCACTGCAAACATTGTGGACTATGTCAAAAATTTAAGAAGACTAAACGTGAAGGCCTGGAAAAATTGTTTAGAAATGAGAGAGTATGTTTGACTCCCAGCAATAATGCAAGAATGGAAAGGAGAAGACAATATAATGAGTGCAAGCAGTTGTCAGCTAAATAATTATTATATCAAAATAGATAAGGATAAAATATGTGTGGACTACACCAACAGTCGTGTAAAAATAATCAAATTTTACACTATGTCAGTTCAAAATATAAAAAGACTTATTCATTTTGTTTCAAGACAGCGTCTTGGAAAAATCATATGCAACTGTGATATTGAATATCTGGATAATTTTACTAAGGCAGGTTTTGAATTGGAAGGTAAAATAGATGGCTATTTTAAAGGTAAGGATGCATTTTGTATGTCCTATTTCATCAACAAAAACAGAAGACTCTATAGTGAACATTCTAAAGAGGACCTGATTTTAAGACAGAGCTTGAATAAGAAGGACACTTTTATCTATAAAAGCAGCAATTTCAACTACCACATAAGAAATGCAGCGGAAAGTGATATAAAGAATATGATAAAATTATTTTCCCAGATATTTTCCACTTATCCCTCTGAAATTTTCAATGAAGATTATCTGAGAAACACTTTGAATAAAAAAGTCCTATATAAGGTAGCTGTGGACAATGACAGCAGAATAATCGGCATAGCTTCAGCAGATCTGGATAGAGAAAATTTGAATGCAGAAATAACCGACTGTGTCACTCATCCACATTATAGGAATAAAGGCATACTGTCTAATATAATCTATTCCCTGGAATTGGAGCTTAAGAAAATGGGATTTATAACCCTATATAGTCTGTCCAGAGCAATCCATCCTAGTATTAATCTTGTACTCAGCAAGCAAGGCTATACATTCAGAGGAAAACTTATAAATAATTGCAATATATGCGGTGGTTTCGAGAACATGAATATTTGGGTAAAAAACATCAATAATATCTGAAATTTACAGGACAATGTGTAGATACTTAACTGTTCAATAAGCAGAGAAAAGCCAAAAATTTTCTCTGCTTATTTTTTACAATACAAAATATCACTGATAAGAGCCTGCACCGGTGAACTTTCAAACTATACCGTAGACACATCCTTTGTCATAAAGGACGGCACCAATGTGGTGTATTCCAGCAGTGATCTGTCCAAATACGATATATCGAATAAGTCAAAGGAGGATACAAATACAATTTACAACGGCTCAAAGAAAGCTGAAAGCTATTACTATATAGACAAAAATACCATAATAAATAAGCCCCAAAAATCTTCCTCTTATTCCGTAACTAATTTTACAAACGGCACAAACTGGAATATGGCAAATCCTTTTGATGAAGACAGGGCTTCCGATTTTGAAAAGATAGCAGATGCCATTGTGGGAAATCTAAAAGATTCCGTTGCAGTCAATGTAAAGCAGGATGGATCCAGGGAGCTTTCGGGATCCTTGAACAACACCCAGGTACCATCACTTATAAATGCACTGGTATCCTTTCAATTCAAAAATTTATTTGGAGGAAATGCTGCTGTCAGTTCCTCCGGAGAAGAAAAAACTGATGGCAGATTCAATGTTCCCAGACTCGCGGACAATATATTTGTAAAAAATATCAAGGGAACTGTCACCACAGACAAGAACGGGTTGATCAAAACCGTACTTGGATCAGGAGTTCTTTCAGGTACCGATAAAAACAATCAAAATCACAATTTGACCTTTGAACTGCTGCTGAAAATAGATGACATTAACTCAACTGCAGTTAAAAAACCTGATCTTTCAGGTAAAAAAACAATAGTGCAGACCGCCAACTCCTCGAACCCGGACAAATTGTCCAACCCTGAAAAATACCTTGGAAAATACGTCCAGAATATAACAATTGAAAAAGATGGAAAGTTTATAAAAATAGGTGAGGCCACGGTGACTATTGAAAAAATAGATAACAGTACCATAAGCGGAATTTACGAAACAAAATATATAAGCGGCTATGAAGACGGAAATAAGAAACTGAATTTCAGTGGTAATTTTGACAAACAAAACGGCGGTGGTAATTTCGACGCAACTATTACTGCAACCGGGGATCCAAAGGAAACTGCAAAAGGCCATTTTTATTTAATCCAAATTATGCAAATGTGAACTTTTATCTGGAGACAAATGCCCCTGTTAATTTTGATTCCCAGTACGATAAGGTATTCGACTAATACAAAATATCAAAGTTCAAAGAATAAATATGAAAGGTGAAGACTATCAATGCTCTGCTGGCAAAAGTATGTCTAATCTAAGTTGATGAATGGTTAAAGGCTTATCAATATCTGCTTTTTCAAGCATTCTTGATAGCAAAACAAAGTTCTAGTTTTCGTATAAGGTAGCTATATCATGTATTCTACGCTTCATTTCTGTGCGGATATGTAACGGCTCTAAACACTCGCATTTATCCCCAAAACTGAAAAGAATATTGTAGTAGTATTCGTTCTCTATGAAAGGAAAACTAACAATGTAATGCTCATCACCGTCTGGCAAAAAGTGTTCATAAGTGCAATAATCAAGTACCCTGTCCATGACAGATTTATGAATACGAATTTTGATTTTTATTTGCATAGTTGTCAAAATATCAGTAAAATCTAACTGCGGTTTTTGATAATCTCGTGGCGTAAAAAATTCCTCTTGTATTTGTAGGTTTGATGTGCGGGATAGTTTGAATAAGCGAAAATCATTTCTTTTATGGCAATACCCTTGCCAATACCAATGACTACTTTTCAATACAAGCTGATACGGCTCGGCTGTTCGTGCGGTTTTATTTCCGTAGCGGTCTGTATATTCAAAGGTCAGTAGCTTACTTTCCTGTAAAGCTGTTTTGATAATTCCTAAATATGGTTGTATGTTCCTGTTGCCCATCCACGGACTTAAATCTATATATATTTGATTTGCTTTTAATTCAATGTCTTTCGCTCTATCGGCGGGGATAAAACTTTTGACTTTCGCAAGGGCGTTTACCAGTTCATCACCTCGTATCATGTTAGAAAGACTGGAAAGCCCCATCAAGATAGCGGAAAGGTCGGCAGTCGAAAAAACCTTTCTATCAATCTTGTATTTCTGCATGATTTCAAAGCCGCCGCCCACTCCCGGTGCCCCGCGAACAGGAATACCCGCCATGTTTATAGTGTCTATGTCGCGGTAGATTGTGCGGGGTGAAACTTCGAACATATCTGCTAACTCCTGTGCGCCTATACGCTCTTTATCAAGGAGTATCATAATAATGCTAACAAGCCTGTCAACTTTCATCTGATAGCCGCCTTTCAAAATTTATTTTTATCATTATAGATTGTTGCCATAATGTTGTCAACAATTACATGTTACAATAAAAAAGTAAACAAATCAATCTACCTATCAGGAGGAGACACTATGCAGAAAAAAGCCTTAGTAATAATTGATATTCAAAATGACATAACAAAGAATTACAAGGGTATTATTGACAATATCAATAAAGCTATTGATATTGTCAATAATAATATTCATGTTATTTATATAAGGCATGAAAATTTATCAGCCGGCACGAGGACTTTTAAACCCAATACATATGGATCTGAATTAGCTTCAGACTTGAAAATAGTATCAAAAAATGTTTTTACAAAATACAAAGGAAACGCATTAAGTAGTGAAGAATTTACAGACTTTATTAGTAAAAATGAAATATGTGATTTCTACATAACAGGAGCAGATGCTGTTGCTTGTGTTAAATCAACCTGTTATAATTTACGCAAAGCAAATTATAGCGTTAATGTATTATCAGATTGCATTACAAGTTATGATAAAAGGAAAATTGACGAAATGCTGCGCTATTATGAAAGTAAAGGCAGTAAAATCATTAGTTTAAATGACTTGTTACCTAATCACATCTTTGAAGCACAGAAACATTACTGAACTCAGTCAATGAAGAAGGCCGACTAGCCTTTCTTGACAAGTGAGCAGCTGTTCACTATAATAATGGTGAACGACTGCTCACAATATTTATTGATGGAGGTTATTATGCCAAAAAACAAAACACGGGATACAAAGGAAGTTATTTTGACAGTTGCACTAAAATTGTTTTCTGAAAGAGGTTATGATGGGGTTGGTATCCGTGACATATCAAAAGAAATCGGAATACGGGAGAGCGCTCTTTACAAGCATTATAGCGGAAAACAAGACATTTTCAACTCAATTCTCAAAGACATTGAGCGTCGTTATCAAGAGGAAGTTTCTACTTTTATTCCCCCTGAAAGCATGGCCAATATTCTCTCAGGAGAAAGTGATGTAAGGGAGGAACTATTCCGTATTAGTGTTACAATGTTTCAGTTCTATCTTAAAACAGAGTATGGTTCGCAACTGCGTAGAATGTTGACAATGGAACAGTATAGAACTTCGGAGGCAGGCAAGTTTTTCAGGGAATTGATAATAGACAAGGGCTTAGATTATATATCAGGCGTGTTCACTAATTTAATAAATGATGGAGTTTATGTTGATGCTGACCCAATGGTAATGGCCTTGCAGTTTTATTCACCTTTGTATTTGCTGTTATCAAAATATGACAATCAGCCCGAAAAATATGAAGAAGCTTTATCTTTTTTAGAAAAACATATTACGATGTTCAATAAAATCTATTTAAGGGGCGATAAACAATGAAAGGAATTGGAATATTGCTGGCAGAGTGGTTTATAACCAGCCTGATTGTTTATGCAGGACTATCTGGCAAACAAATATTATTCATTAATGGGCCGAGAGCGGCTGTTATTACTTTGGGCGCAATTGGATTTGCAATGTGCATGATTATGCCAACAATCGGCAAATTTATCAGCAATGCACCGGCTCACCCGCTCACCATCATGGGATACATCTTTGGGACAACCGCATTACTTACAACAGCAACACAAATATTCAAATGGAAAATCCCCATACTTTATGATCCCAAAATTGCGCTTTTTGTAGTTGCTGGCTGCATTGTCATAAAGTCGATTATTGGTAGGTTTGCACTATTGATAGTTAAATAAATAGCTGAAAATAGGGCGATTTATGAATATTGAAGCGCGTTATTATTCAAAATCAGGTAATACAAAGAGAATTGCAAATGCTATTGCTAAACAAGCAGGGGTATCCGCTGTAATAATTTATTGATACTATTCGGTTAACCGTATATAATAATATAAAAGATATAGAAAATGAAAAGGCGGTGCAAATTATGCGGATTGCGATTTGTGATGATGAGGTTGCTGTATTGTCATCATTGTCTGATTTTATAAATAAGACGTACCGCGATATTAATTTGCTCACAGAACAATATTCATCGGGGGAAACGCTCATAAGGGCCATAGAAAAACAGGGGATGTCTTATGATCTGCTTTTTCTTGACATAGAAATGGATGACATTGATGGAATTCAAGTTGCAAAAAAGGTTCATGCACTTTTAGCGGATATGTATATTGTGTTCATCACTTCCCATGACGAATTTGCCATGACTGGCTATGAAGTATCGGCATTTCGTTTTCTGACCAAGCCGATTCAACCCCAGAAGTTGATTGAAGCGATCACAGCGGTAAAAAAGGAATTGCTGAACCAAAAAACAATTCATGTGGAGAGCAAGGACAAAGAGGCTGTCTTAAAAGTTAAGGATATTTTGTATATTGAGGCACAGGACAAGAACGTAAAAATTGTTCAGCAGAAACAGTCTTATTATGACCGCAATAGAATTGATTTCTATACACATCTTTTAGGTTCAAATGATTTTTACAGGGTACACCGCAGCTATTTAATCAATCTGCGATATATCAAATTTATTGACAGTCTCGACGTCCTTATGGTAAACGGAGATTCCATTCCCATTAGCAGACTGAGAAAAAAGCAATTTGACGAAGCGTTTCATACCTATATGAAACGAACAGCGAGGTAATATGATGGTAGTTGCATTAGTGGTATTGGAAATATTAGCTGCCGTATTTGACACGTTATCGGCAGGTGCACTTGTATTTCTTTTCGTCAGCCCCAAAATTCCACCGGACAAAAAGAACATTGCAATGGCAGCATTTTTTATCACACTGGAATGCGTGTGTCTGGTAAATGAAGCTATCATCGCATATGGTATAAGTTGCTTTGCTTTTATAGTAATTCTTGCGGGTGTAAATGAACCGGATCGTCGATTAAACAGTATAGTTATTGCCGCGTTTCTATGGGTGCTGAGAAGTCTCCCCGCCAGCAGTGCAGCACTCCTTGCGGGAACAATGGATATAAAACAATCTATCATTTCAAGTGGAGAAATTACATTTTACGCTTTGATAATCGGCAATCTTGTAATGGATTGCGTAATTATTGCAGCAGCCTATAAGTACCGCAAATATGCTCATAGAATACTCTTTAGCTATATAGAAATTCTGCCTGCGTTTCTCTTGTGGACGATAGCCATGTTTTTGAACCCGTTTATGTGGGTAAATTACAGGATTGAAAATACCGGAATCCAGCTTTATATCTCGGCCTGTTTTTCCGCGGTAGTTGTTATTGCAGATGTCCTTTATTTTATTTCACTTTGGAAAAGTAAAACGACAGATTATTTTAAACAGTTGGAACAGCGTAATCAGCAGTATATTGAACAGGAATTGCAGTATTTTGAGATGTACAAGAAAAACCAGGAGGACATCCGAAAATTCCGGCACGATATAAAGCACCATATTACCCGGATTGAGCAGCTCTGCGAAACAGGGAATCTTTTGAAGGTTCAAGAATATCTGGGCCATGTACAGGGGAGTTGGGAAAACATGACGAAAGCTCTTTTCTATACAGGTGATGATAATGTGGATGCAATTTTGAACGCAAAAGTTCCTCCAATGCAAAGGGCACAAATTAAATTTAAATTGTCTGGGGCGTTTGGCAGAGCCTTATCAATTTCCACTTTCGATATATGTACGATTTTGCAAATGCGTTGGATAATGCCATTGAGGCCAATCAAAAAGTTTCCGGTGAAAAACATCGGTTTATTTCGCTTTCCATCAGCAGAAGCGATTTCTACTACATGATCTCCATGGAAAATCCGATGATGGCTGATCTTCCCTATACCGGACAGACAACAAAACAAGACCGGTTGAATCATGGATTTGGCCTGCGAAGCATCCGGGATAACGTGGAACAGAACGGGGGCATCATGACCATTACAACAGAAACCGGGCTGTTTCGTTTGGAAATTATGCTTCCAATTTAACATTTGGCTCTCCTGTAGATACATCTGGCGACACATTTTAAATGTGCCTCCTTTTTTATGCTATTATTTTCACAGTTACAGGAGTAAAGAATAAAAAAGGAGGTAACACAGAAATGTTATCTGATAAAATAATTATAGCTGAAAATCTGTGTAAAGATTTTAACGTCAGGCAGGACGAAACAGTTCCCATACTTCGTAATATTAATCTTTCTATTGCATCAGGCAAAATGACGGGTATCGTTGGCCCGTCCGGCTCAGGTAAATCAACCTTGCTGTATTGTCTGGCAGGTTTGGAGCCGGTATCCTCCGGCACAGTGCAAGTGTTGGAAGAAAATGTTGCGAAGATGAGCCGCGCTCAATCAGCAAAGTTTCGTAGAAGCCATTTAGGATTTGTGTTTCAGTCCTATAATTTGGTGCCATCAATAACAGTAGAAGATAATCTTAAACTGCCGTTTACATTACGCGGCAGGAAATATCCTCGTGCTGCCGCTTCGCAGACATTGCAGAGGCTGAATATTTCTAAATTGCTGAAGAAGAATGTGACATTATTGTCCGGCGGCGAACAGCAGCGCGTCGCACTGGCACGAGTTTTGATTGCAAATCTGCAAGTTATTTTTGCAGATGAGCCAACTGGCGCACTGGACACAGAATCAGTTTCCCGTGTCGTAAGTGAACTAAAGAAAATTGCGGCGCAATCTGATCATGCAGTTGTAATGGTTACACACAGTCCTGAGGTTGCAGCTCAATGCGATGGGGTAATTCAAATGCGTGATGGGAAATTATATCTGTCAACGAAGGGCAGGTGAGGATCTGATGCGCGGCTTAATAAAAGATTTCAAAGATGCTCCTGTGGTATGGGGCGGAGTGTTTTTACTGCTGGCTGTGGTACAGATTTTGATTCCTACCATGCGGATTATGATGTCAAATGCTGCAGCTTCACGGGGGAATATAGTTTGGGGCGAAAAAGCTGGATGGTTTGTGGGCTCGATGAGCGGATTGACCTATCCCGTAACATTGTTTGCTGGTGTACTGGTTATCATGATGGTGGTATCAGCTTCCATTCAACAACGTCGAAGTGATTTGGCACTGTTTTCCCTGCAGGGGGCCACACCAATGCAGTTGACTTTGCGGACATGTGCGCAGGTATTGCTGCTGGATGTGTCAGCAAGCGTGGGTTCTCTTTTTTTTTCGCCGCAGCTGGCTCGTTTACTGTTCTCTTTCTTTGCGGTACAACTTGAAGCTCCCGGACTTCCGTATGCGGCTGTTGGAATCTCTCGTATGTTACTGTCCTGGAGTTATGGTATAGGTATCGGATTTGTTGTCGCAGTGGTAGGAGCATTTTTAACAATTCGTACAGTTTCCCGTATTTCTCCGGTTGAGGCATTACGCCAAGCAGCCAGCACTCCCAAAACAGTAAGCCTTCCAAAACGTGTATTGGCATTAGCTGCATTGGCAGGGAGCATTGCTGTCGTTACCTGCAGCATGTTTATTACAAAACATGTGAATATTGAACAGATACAACAATTATCCTTTTCCACATTATCTCCGCTGTTTTATTGCTGCGTGTTGGCTGCTGTCCTGTTTGTTGCAGCTATCTGTTTTGCTGGCCCTGCTGTCCTGGCAGGGACTGTCCCGTACATGGACAGCAGTCCTTCCGTTTCATTTGCCGTCATGGCGTATCGCGTGTGGGCAGGCAGTGTCTCGTGCCCGCAGGTCGACGTCTACTGTTATTCCGCTGGTTGCCGGAATGATTTTAGTGATGTCATATACAGGACTGACACAGATTTTTAGAGCAACACTTGTGATGATGCCGAGAAATCTTGCCGCCGAGTGGGAAGTACCCGGATTCGTTAGAATTCTTGCATTGCTTGGACCGGCGTTATTGCTGGTATTAACAGGTGTATTGGCAGGGTATCTCATATCAACTTACGGGCGGGGACTGGATCTGGCATTGCTGTCCGTGGCCGGCGCGGAACCGCGGCAGCTTTCTATGATTGCTGCCTTTGACGGACTGATAACAGCCGTAACAGCAGCGGTGCTTGCTTTTATAGCAAGTATGTTGGTGACTTCCATATTTGCGGTTGGTATGTATAAAGCACTTGGACTGGTTGGTTTCGCAGTGCCGTGGAAACAATGGCTGTTCATATTGATTGTGCTTTTGCCGGTTTCAACAGGCATTTCTTGGCTGACTGTGCGCCGCTCACTTCAAGAATCTCCGGCAGCTTATATCGCCCGGTACAGCAGCGAATGATAACCCACAAGTTAAATATCTGAATAAGGAGGAAGTTTAACAGTTATTTTTGTGCCGCAGTTTATCTTGCTTTTTACACTGATAGTTCCATGGTGGGCAGTAATAATCTGTTTTACAATGGTCATGCCGAGTCCTGTACTTCCTGTTGGAGAATCTGTAGAAGTACCTCTGTAGTAGCGGTCAAACATGTGATTTATATCGTATTCATTCATTCCGCTGCCATTATCACAGATTTCTACTTCAACATAAGATTCACGGCTTAATTTCACAGTGACTGATGTATCTTCCGGGTTGTGTACTACTGCATTTACTAACAGATTTGAAAATGCCCGTTTCAGTAATTCAGCATCACCCGAAACGAATAACTCTTTTTCTTCCCCTGTCATCTCAAAATGATTTTTCTTTGCAATGGGCATATTCGCTGTTTCTGCCGTCACTCTGCGAACTAATTCCGATAATTCTATCTTTTGGAGATTCATCTTTAGACCTGTAAATTCATCCATACGGAACGCCGTACCCAGATCGTTGATAAGTTCCTCTATATGAGCAGATTTATCGCTGATAATCTGTAGAAACTCTTTCTTTTCTTCCAGACTCCATTTGTGTTTATCGGATAAAAGCATATCCGCATACCCTGAAATATAGGATAGCGGTGTTTTTAAATCATGTGTAATTCCAGCCGCCCAGGTTCGGCGCATTTCGTCAAATTCTTTTCGCTTTTTTTCGTTATGCTGTAAAATATCAGACAATGTTTTCAGATTATCATACACTTCTCTGTAAAGTCTTTTTGAGAAAAAACTCAAACGTATTCTCTTTCCGGGTAAGTCCAGATATTCACCTCTTGACAATTTTTGTATATTCATCAAAATATCCACTAGAGGGCGTGCAACGTAATAACCATAAAACAGACAGTAAGACAATCCGATAAAAATTGTCACCCAGGCAAGAATTGCAATTTCTGTCTCGTTTTGTGACTGGTGTTGTAGTACCAGCATCCAGTAAATCCCCGGGATTCCCATTAATAACCAGAGTAAAATCTGATGTACTATGAAATTGATGGTAAAACGGACTGTCAAACGTCCATTGGTAAGATCTACTTTCATATTTGCCCACCCTCCGAAAATGAGAATTTATATCCAATTCCACGGATATTTATAATGTAAGAGGGGTTCTTCAAGTCTGGTTCCACTTTTTTACGTAATCGGTTAATATGCACTTTTACAGTTTGTTCATCTCCCATACTTTCATACCCCCATACATTTTCATATAACTGTCCTGCGGTAAACACCTGATTTGGGTGTTCCACTAAAAACAGCAGCAATTCAAATTCTTTCGCCGGACAGCTTATTTCCCTGTTATCCACAAGAAGTTTTGCTTCTTTCTTATTTACAGTGACAGTGCCGAAATGATAGATCTCCTGCTTCATTGAATTTTGCCGGTACTGTTTCATCCTCCTGAACTGTACGTTGATTCTTGCAGCAACTTCTAGAGGATTAAAAGGCTTAGTAATATAATCATCTCCGCCTATACCGAGGCCTGTTAATTTGTCTAAATCACCGGTTCGGGCAGTGAGGAAAAGAATTGGCATAAATGTATGCTGGCGGATTTTCTGACACAGCTTGAAGCCATCAATATCCGGCAGCATAACATCCAGTACAATTAAATCATAGGTATTTTTCATGATTTTTGTCATAGTTTCTTTCCCTGTTGAAGCACTGTCGATGTTTGTGTAACCTTCTTTGTGTAAGATGGTTTTCAGCATTTTTATGATTCCAAGTTCATCATCAACAAGTAATATTCTCTGCATAGTCACCTGTTATATCCCCTTTCTGCATTTCCTGCACTTTAATTTTCATTATATAACAGATTGAAAAAGCAGTCATTAGATAGATACATCCCGTTTTTTAAATATTGCAAAGCTGGCACCAAATAAAACAATTATATATATCAGCAATACAGATACCGAAAAGCCTATTGTCATTTCTTCCCGGGGCTGTAAATGAAAGATATACAAACTCATGTCGCTATTTGCAAAGGGAAGAAATTTCAGCCATGTCAGCTTTGATGTGGCTTCAATCATTGAATTTCCTAAAATCATAAGCAGAAGAGAGCTGACCACCGCTACTGCACTGCTTTTCAAAATGGTTGAGACAGCAAAGGAAATGGTCACATAGCTCATAATTGGGAAAATATCCAGACAATACATTTTTACACACTGCCTGAAAATATTTAATGATTCTATCTGTCCTTGTGAATTGATAAAAAGCTCTGCCGCTCCCAAAGTGCGTATTCCGCTTCCAAAGCCATATAAGACATCAATGGTTATATATGCTGCCCCTATGGTGAGTATCAGTGAAAATACAGCATATATGACAACTGCTGTGTATTTTGAAAATAGAATTGCACCCCGGCTGTGTGGGCGAATCAATAACAGCTTCATTGTTCCATCCGTATATTCTCTTGCAACAATGTTGGCAGCAATAATAATTGTAAAAATGACAACCCATTCAAACAATCCCGATGAGTGCAGTAACGTATACCAGAGGTTATTTTCTTGTGGAGCTATATTGTTCTTCAAACGGTACTCGGCAATTGCCACTTTATTTTTCGCCTCTGCCTGCAACTGTGGTGATAGATCTGCAGCCTGTAAACGTCCATTATTTTTTTCTATAATTTGCTCCTGTCCCGTTCTCCAATTCCCTGCAGTTTCCTTATTTATTGCGATTTTTGCAAAGACTGAAAAACTAACGGCGACAATAATCAGTAAAAGGAAAAGGATTTTTGTCAATCGGCCGCTGAATATTTTCATTAACTCATTTTTCACTAAATTGATCATTTCTGTTCCTCCGTAATTTCCAAAAATTTGTCTTCCAGAGTTTCTTCTTTCATCTGAATACTATAAATTTCAATTCCGCATTTCATTAAATGTTTGTTCAGTGACGGAATTTCCTCTTTTGTCATCTGAATTATAATATGCCCGGCTGGACTGGAAGAAAGTACATTTTTCCGCATGGTGTGAAGTAAATTTTTTGTCTGTGCAATTTGTGAGGGGCTTACAATAAGCTCCACCTGCATTGAACCGCCGGATTTGACAAAATCATCTATACGCTGAATAGTTACTAACTTTCCGTGCTGCAAAACACCCACTCTGTCACACATCAACTGCATTTCTGAGAGCAAATGGCTTGATACCAGAACTGCAGCACCTTCCTCATGAGCTATTTTCTTTAGATAGTTACGCAGCTCGTGGATTCCCTCCGGATCAAGTCCGTTTGTTGGTTCATCCAGTATCACGAGAGATGGACGGTGTAATAGTGCCTGTGCAAGCCCAAGCCTCTGACGCATACCAAGTGAATAAGTTCGTACTTTGTCCTGCATTTTGTCTTTGAGTCCGACAATTTCAGCCATTTCATAAATACGTTTTTTGCTGATGCCGGGTGACATTCTGGCATAGTGCTTCAAATTTTGATAACCCGTAAGATATCTATATAAATCTGGATTTTCAACAATACCGCCAACATTCTGAATTGCTTTTTTAAAGTCGGTTGTAATGCTGTGTCCTTTAATAAAAATATCTCCTTCGGTTATTTTTATCAGTCCCGTAATCATACGGATAGTGGTAGTTTTGCCTGCTCCATTGGGCCCTAGAAATCCGAATATTTCTCCGGCTGGAATTGTAAACGACAGGTCATGAATAATTTCCTTTTTGCCGATTTTTTTTGATACGTGTTTTAATTCCACAACTGGTTTTTCATTCATATATATAACTGTCCTTTCTGTGCCAAATTCAAAATACCTTATCTGTATTTTAATAAGATTATAAAAAGCGAAAGTAAATGGACGGTAAACGGACAGTAAATGTAAGTTAAATTAAAAGGTTGGTTCATTATTTTTTATCTGATAACATGTTTTATGAGAATTTGACAGCTGATTCAAAGAATAGTACCATATTAATAAAGTACGTATAACGTATTTTATTAATATGGTACTAGTATAGGAGGAATTTATATGCCGGACAATAAAGATGTTTTTAAAGAAAATTCCAGGAAGAATTTTGATAAACATGCGGAAAGCTATGACCGGAGTTCAGATGGAAGGTTTGTAAGCAAAATGTATGATAAAGTTATTGAAAGTTTAAATGGGTTTGAAGGTGGAATTTTGCTGGAGGCAGGCTGTGGAACAGGAAATATATTGTCACGACTGTATAAAGATAAGAAATTCAAGCTATGCGGACTTGATATTTCACATAAGATGATTAAGTTGGCCAGAAGAAATCTCCCCGAGGATATTTTATTGAAAGTGGGAGATGCGGAATTTATACCCTGGCCGGAGAATTATTTTGATATAGTACTGTGTAATGCTTCATTTCATCATTATCCCAATCCTGAAAAAGTTCTTCTGGAAATGAAGAGAGTGCTGAAGCCATCAGGGAAATTGATCATAGGGGATCCCACTGCTCCACCTTTAATAAGGCAGGTATTGAATTTTATGTTGCATATATGCAATAATGGAGACTATAGAATATATTCTCCAAAAGAGATGAAAAAACTTTTGGAGACATGCGGGTTTAAACCTTTTAAATTTAGAAAGATAAATTATAAAAGTTTTGTCATAAGTGCATCTGCTTGAAATAATTGTGGGGTGATTGTTTGGATAAAAAATATAAGGGGCAGGTTGAAGAACTCAGCAGAATATGGCATTCCATGATAATGGAGCCTGGTTATAAAAGTGTAGAATCTCAATTTTCAAGAATACATGGATTGAGCACTGCTGAAATAGGAGTTCTGAGAATTATCTCCGAAAAAGAGGATGTCATTATAAAGGATATAGTTGATATTTTAAAAATACCTAAAAGTACCCTCACAAGCGTAATAAACAGATTGGAAAAACGAAGGTTTATTGAAAGGACCATAAGCAGCAGGGATAGGCGTTCTTATAGATTGGTGCTTACTGAAGAGGGAATACAGGCACAGAAGGAACATGTTGAATTTGAAAAAAATTTTTATGCCAGAGTAATGGAATGTCTGGATACCAGTGAGGAGAGGGAAGAACTGTTGAAACTTATGAAAAAAATAGCGTATAACCTTAGAAGAAAGGGAATATCTGAATAAAATCAAACAATTATAGTTAAATTTGCATTTTTAAGAGCTTCTCTAAGAATGAACTCCATTTCTAGAGGGCTTTTTTAGTACTTTTCTTTTGTTTCTAAGTCAGTTGTTTTTATTAATCCCGTAATCATGCGGATAGTGGTAGTTTTCTCTTCGGTATCTTGTATCTTGGTACATGACATTAATTTATAAAGAAAGTATTAACTATGATAAAATTTTATTACAGGAATTTATAATGTAAATTGTAAGGAGGAAAAGAATGAGGGGAAAGCTTCTAATAGTTGAAGATGAAGAATCTATTGCAGCTATAGTAAAGGAACATCTTGAGATGGAAGGTTATGAAGTATTCTGGTCATCTACAGGCTTGGAAGGCCTGGAAGATTTTAAAAAACAGAAATTTGATCTGGTTATGCTGGATCTCATGCTGCCTGAAATGGATGGATTTTCTCTATGCAGAAATATAAGATGGATAAGCAATGTACCCATTGTAATAATAAGTGCAAAACAGGCAGATCTGGATAAGGTGAAGGGACTTAAACTGGGAGCTGATGATTATATAACTAAACCTTTCAGTCTTGTGGAGATATCTGCACGGGTTGAGGCACATCTGAGAAGATATATGAGAGATGAGAATTTGAAACAAAATGACGATATAATCTCCGTTAAACCAGATCTAAATATATTTTTAAATGAGAAGAAGGTTGTCCGTGGCAGTAATGAAATTCAGCTTACCGTTAAAGAATTTCAGCTTCTTCTTTTGATGGCTCAAAATCCCAATAAGGTGTTTTCAAAGAAGGAAATTTATGAAAATGTGTGGAACAATGTGGATATTGATGGAAATAACACGGTTACTGTGCACGTGAAGGCATTGAGGGAAAAGCTTCACGACGGTGTGAAAAATCCTGTGTTTATTCAAACGGTGTGGGGAATAGGGTACAAGTTCCTGGGTGAAAAGAAATGAGACTCAAAAAATGGCTTATATTATCCCACCTGGCTGTAGTCATTACTCCTATAGTTTCATCGCTTTTGCTGTATATGTTGATTTTAACCTACAATAAAAAGGTTCAGTTTACAGAATATATGAATGCAGTGGCCAAATTCAAATATTATGAAGAAAAACTGGGCAATTATAAAATCTATACTGAGGCCGATATGGAAAACAAGGATACTGCTGTGGATTATCAGGATAAAGACGACGTTAAAATCAATTTATACAATGGAAGTGGACAGGAGATTCATGCTCCCGATGAGAATTCAGACTATACAAAGAGCAGGGAGGAAATCTATTCACATCTCTACGAAATAGTTACAAAATATAATTTGTACAGCTTGAAAAAACCTGTATTTTATAGAGGTGAATTGGTTGGATTTTACGAGATAATAATATATCGTGGAGATTTCATAAAACAGATAAATATAAGAACTATTATTATTGCGGGAATGTTTGCAGCCATAATCCTTCTGGTTTTTTTGACAGTTATAATTCTTTTAAATAGAAAGTTTAACAGGCCCATAAAGTTGTTGATAGAGGGTATGAACGATTTTGCTGAAGGCGGTAAAAAATCGGTGAAATATAAGAGCAAGGATGAAATAGGAGAACTTATAAGAAATTTCAACGGCATGAAAAAAGATATAGAGAGAAAACAGGAAGTAATAGATTTCCAGCGTAAAACAAAACAGTATATGATATCGGCAGTTTCGCATGATCTAAAGACCCCCCTTACATCAATAAGAGCATATGCCGAGTCAATTTACAATGAAAGAGATCTCGATATGCCAAAAATAAAGAGCAGGTCTTCAATTATATTGAATAAAAGTGATTACATGAAAAAGATGATAGACGATCTCATGCTGTATACTGTACTTACATCCGATTATAAAGTGAATTTTGTGGAAGTATGGGGAAATGAGTTTTTTGAAATGTTATTTTCAGGTTATGAGCAAAATTGTGAAAAGCGCAGTATAAAACTTGAAGTAGATACAGATGCCGACTACACCATAAAGGTGGATGTAAAACAGATGACCAGGGTAATTGATAATCTGATGGCAAATGCATTGAAATATACTCCCCAAAATGGCCGCATATGGCTTGGTGCATTTTCATTGGAAAAAGGACTTCCTCCCTGGATAAAAAAAGATTTTCAAAAGGATATTATAAGCTGGAGAGAAAAAGGATGCATTGTAGTTGTCAAAAATGACGGAAATGGAATTCCAGAAAATGAACGAAAAAAAATATTTATGCCTTTCTATCAAGTGGACAAGGCAAGAAATAAAACTTCACAGAATGAAGTCGGTTTGGGGCTGAGTATTGTAAAGTTGGTTATAAAAAAGCATTGTGGTGAAATAAAGCTATTTTCAGATGAAAATAGCACGGCATTTGTATGCTGGTTTCCTATATATAGTAAAGGAGAGGATTGAAATGTCAATTAAAAAAATATTTATAATACCTGTTGTGGGAATATTGTCTATAACTGGCTTATTTGGAGGATGCAGTCTGGATAAGAAAACCATTATTCCGGAGGATGTGATAAAAAAGGCTGTCAGTGCCAGTGAAAAACCCAAGTCCTATTATGGTGAATATAAAATGAAGATTTATGAAAACAATAAAATAAAAGAGACTGTATCTGCCAGAGAATGGATTGATAATTCCAATGATGTGGTGAAAAGGCGTGTAGAATTAAAGGACAATTCATCTGGAACGACCATATCAACAAATGATGGTAAAAATATTATAGTATATATGAAAGAACAAAAGCAGGCTATGACTATGAATCTTGAAAGCTCCACGGCAAACGGTGCAGATGATGTACTGGGAGGAAACTACAAAAATCAATTGTTGAAACAACTGGCAAGCATGAGTAAAACCCACAATATTACTTTTCAGGGCGAAGAGAATGTGTTAGATAGGAAAACCTATCATATCAAGGCGGAGCCAAAACAAAAGGATACTATTCTAGGCACTTTGGACTACTGGGTGGATGAAGAGAGCTGGATTGTTTCAAAGGCTGTAATTACTTCAAAAAATAGTAAAACAGAGATACAGTATTCAAAGCTTGATTTTTCACCTAAGCTGGACAGCAGTTTGTTCTCCCAGAAGCTTCCTGATAATATAAAAGTTGAAGATATGGATAATCAAATCAAAAATTCAGAAAATGTTATAACCCTCAACGAGGCAGTAAAGCTTGTTGGGAAACCCATACTTTATCTTCCGGAAGGAGGAGCATATAAACTTAAAGATGTTAAATCCCTGCATTATGATGAATCAAAAGGAGTAAATGAAATAAATCAGAGCTATGAAAAAGATGGTGCCGTAGCATTTGTGCTCACTGCAGTAAATCCAAAGGATACCGGAGAAAAATCAGATGATGCAAAACTACCTGGTGAAAAGGAAATGCAGGTACGTGGTAAAAAGGGAAGTGTAATGGATGATACTATAAAAACTGTAAGCTGGAGTGAAGATGGGCTCAACTACAATATTTTACTTCAAGATCCAAAGATGTCTTTGGATGACGCCATTAAAATAGCTGACAGTCTTCTGCTGAAAAAATAATATATAAGGAGTTATCTTAGATGGCAAATCAAGCTCTGAAAAAGATAACTCCTTTTGATTTCATAAAGTTTATCTCCCCTTCCAATTTAATAATAATGATGAATTTAGAATAACCAATACCGATCCAGCATTATGTACAAGTGCACCTACTACTGGACCCAATATTCCTAATATAGCCAGAACAACAGCTATAAAATTTAATGCCATGGAGAATGTTAAATTTAACTTGATGGTTTTTGTTACTTTTTTGGCCAGGCTTAACAAGTGGGGTATGCATTTTATATCATCTCTAATAAGTGCAATATCAGCTGCATCAATTGCAATGTCACTGCCAATTCCACCCATGGCTATTCCTACATAGGCTTTTTTTAGTGCCAGAGCATCATTGACACCGTCACCAACCATACATACCGGTTCATTTTTGCTTTGATATTTTTCTATTGCAGATATTTTATCTTCCGGCAGGCAATTAGAACATATGTCATCTATTCCGACGAGTTTTGCGATATGACATGCTGCCTGGCGGTTGTCTCCTGTAAGTAAAATGCTTTTTACTTTAGTTCTTTCAATAGCTTTAATCATGTCAATGGCATCTTCCCTGAGAGTATCAGAAAGTGCTATAAATCCTGATGCATTACCATTAATTGATATATACATAATTGTACATCCGGCACCTTTATATCTAGAGGCCTTTTTATCCATTCGTTCTGGTATTGAAATATTATTGTCTGCCATCATTTCAATATTCCCAGCAAGAATTGAATAATTGTTTATTTTAGCTTGTACACCTCTTCCGGCAATTACCTTGAATTCATCAGGTTCATTAATTGAAATATTAGGAATATTCTTTATATATTTAATTATTGCCTTGCCGAGAGGATGCTCTGAGCGAATTTCTGCTGATGCCGTCAATTGTAATAGTGTTTCCTTGGATATGCTTGTATTAAAATTTTCGACTGCTGTAACGGACAGTTGTCCATATGTAAGTGTACCTGTTTTATCAAAAGATATTCTTCGTACATTTGCCAACCTTTCAAGGGCATCTCCCTCACGTATCAGGATACCGTATTTTGTTGCATTGCCTATGCCTGCCATTATGGCTGTAGGAGTTGCAAGGACTAATGCACATGGACAAAATACAACCAATATTGTTACAGAACGTATTATTTCACCTGTAGCAAACCAGGTAAGAATTGCCGTGCTCAAGGCACCGGCAACAATCCAGGTTGCCCATCTGTCTGCAATTCCGACGATCTTTGCTTTACTTGCATCAGCTGACTTTACAAGTTTTATCATTCTCTGCAGAGAGCTGTCCTCACCGAGTTTTGTAGCTTTCATGTTAAAAGTTCCAAATTGGTTCAAGGTTCCACTGAATACTTGGTCTCCGGTTTCTTTATCAACGGGGAGTGATTCGCCTGTCATTACTGACTGATCAATAGAAGTTTTACCACTTATGATTGTTCCGTCCACAGCTACGATTTCTCCTGCCAGAACTTTTATAATGTCTCCTATCTGGATTTTATCTGCAGGAATCATCTGCTCTATGCCATTTCTTATAACTCTTGCAACTTGAGGAGTAAGATGTACAAGCTTTTCAATACCAGCACGAGCTTTATTGACGGTTCTTTCCTCAAGGAATGCACCTATAGTCATGATAAAAGCAACTTCTCCGGCAGCAAATATTTGATTGATTATAATAGAGGCAATCAATGCTATGGAGACCAATAAATCAGCTTTGATATCAAAACTTGTGACAAGCCCGATAATAGCTTCTTTTACAATTGGTACTCCACATAGAATAATTGAAAGCCATGCGGCATCCAGAGGTAATTTGCCGATATCAAAGAAACTGACAACAAGCGATATACCCGACAAAAGCATAAACAGAATAACACGTTTTTCTTCATCCTTAAAAAAATTTTTTACTTTTTCCATAAGCACTCCTTTATTTTTATATTATACATATACCCCTATATGTATAATATAGCCTGATTATTTTTTTGTCAAATAAAAAAACTGTTTATTTTTATATAAACAGTTTGAGATATTCAAGACATCCGTGAAAAATGCTCCAGTGCTTTTGCGAATTGTGCTATTGTTTTTTCTGCATCTCCATGTTGAATTCCATCTCTGACACAATGATTTAAATGACCTTCCAAAACTATTTGTCCAACCTTATGAACAGCACTTTTAACTGCATTGATCTGTATTAGAACATCTTCACATGGAATATCTTCATCAATCATTTTATCTATGGCCTTAATTTGACCTATTATTTTTTTTATACGTCTGTGCAAATTGTCAGAATCCATACATTGTTTCATAACTTTCACCTTTTCTAATATGTATTTTAATCTTATTATATATTATAATAGATAAAAAATATATGAGGACTAAATTTATTATTCTTTTCAAAACTATGAGAAATAATGTTATTCCATGCTATAATAATATCTATATGGAGTAATATTTAAGCAGTAAGAGGGATGGTAGAATCATATGAAACGAGTTTTATTGACTGAAATTATAGTTGTGATAATAATCTTTAGTTTTTCTGCATGCAGTAGTTTATTTAGTACAGATAATAAGAAAAATACTCAAAAGGTGAATGTTGTAGGTAATATAACTTCACATCCAAAAGAAAAAAAACAGATACCACCTAGAAATATTCTTAAGGCGGGAGACAAGGGAAATGATGTAAAAGATATTCAGAAGAAACTCAAAAAATTTGGTTATACTGTAGATGAAGATGGAGACTTTGGGGAACAAACAGTTTATGCCGTGATGGATTTTCAGCATAAACATGGTCTTACAACAGATGGAATAGTAAAAGATGCTACATTGGCAGATTTAAAAAAGAAACCTACAGAAGATATGATGTACAAGCCTACGGCTGAGGTAGTTTCTAATTTTAATTCAGCTTATCCTGAAGGTATAATAAACAAACTGGATACCCAGAGTTATACTGATTACTATATTATGGTCAGTACATCAGAGCAGATGGTGTATATCTTTAATGGACGACCACATGAATGGAAATTGATAAATTTATTTCAGTGTGCGTCGGGAACGGGAGGTACACCCACAGTCAAGGGTCAGTTCTTTGTAGGAATAAAAGGGGCTCAGTTTAAATCGGAAAGTGGAGCCATACTTAAGTACTTTACACAGTTTAAAGGGAATTATTTATTTCACAGTGTTTTATTTGACGAAAATGGGAATTTGATAGACGGTACTCTCGGGAGATCCGCTTCCCATGGCTGTATAAGACTGGCTCTTGAAAATGCAAAATATATTTATGATAATGTGCCTATAGGTTCAGGTATTTTAATACGATGATTCAAATAAAATCGGCAATCCTTCTGTACAAAAGGACTGCCGTGTTCTTTTTTAATTTTCTTATTTATAGTCTCTTTCATATTTGATATTACAATTTGGCAGTGAGCTTTCTAATGCCTGCAAATCATCAGCACTAATCTGTTTATTATCCAGATAAAGAGTTTTTAAATTGGTCAATCCTTTCAGTGTATTGATATTACTGATTTGATTATCTGTTACATCGAGGAAGTACAGCTTAGTTAATTTTTTTAGTGGAGTAATATCACTGATTTGATTCTCATATAGAATAAGTAATGTTAAATTGGTTAAGTTCTTTAATGGAGTAATATCTTGGATTTGATTATAGTTCAAATCGAGGTTTTTTAAATTGGTCAGTCCTTCCAATGGGCTTATATCATTGATTTCATTTTCACCTAAATCAAGGGTTTTTAAATTCTTTAATTCTTTTAGTGCGCTTATATCACTAATTTGGTTTACACCTAAATTAAGTTTTTCCAAATTAGTCAGGTTTTTTAATTGAGTAATGTCACTGATTCCCGTATAACATAAGTCCAGGTCCTGTAAATTAGTTAAATTTTTCAATGGACTAATGTCATTGAGGTTTGAATTATATAGATGGAGTGATCGCAGGCTGGTTAAGTTCTCAATTCCACTAAGATCCTGTATTCCCATCCATTCAGCGTTAAGCTCTGTGATTTTTTCAACATCACTTTTGTAGATATCTCCAGTTGGCTTGTTTATTGCATCTCTTACTGCTTTTTCCAAGTTACTGTCTTTGAAAGTTACTGTATAGTCATTTTGAATATTAAAATGTAATTTGTATTCTTTTTTTAATGGTTTGCCTTTTATAGAATGAAGCTTATTTCCCAAATTTAATGTATAGCTTTCTCCCGGTTTATAGCCACTTGCCGGAGGAGTTACTATAACTGTTTTATTATTGTTACCTAGTTTGACATCTACTGTTATGGTATTGCTCTTACTGTCTGTTACACTCAGACCCTGTATTTGTCCGTTGTCAAGTCCTACATCGCTGTTGAATACAATGGTCCAGGTCTTGTCAGCAGGTACCATTTGATTATCCTTGAAACTTGCTGCTTGTACAGTATTATTGGATGCAATCAATAAAAAGGCACTGAAAAAAATTGCTGTTAAGATCCTATTTTTCATTTATTTCCCCCTTTTTCCTTTATTATTGTTAATTATATTATATTTATATCTGTAAATCTATATAATACGATAATTTATTAGTATTTTCTCAATAAAAATAAGATTAAATAATTTTAGTAACAAAATTCTTTGAATATATATAAGATAATTGTGTGTACAATATTATTGGAGGATTAAACAATGTATATAAACTACGGAGAGCAGTACTATAATACACCTGCAGACTATTATTATCCGGGAGCATATGGAGGATATTATCCATATAGATATGAATATTCTCCTGATAATGATAGTAAGGTTATGTCTGAGTCTGATAAATGCAATAATTCAGATATGACATTGAGTGCATTGAATCAGTTTTCGGGAGTGATTACATCAGTGAATGTGACTGGTGTTGTTGGGGAAGTTCAGGTTGATCTGGGCTGTAATCATCTGGCATCTGCCATAATTACAGCCGCATCAATAAGGAATCTTAATCTCAGGCCGGGTTCAAGAGTTGATGTTGTCTTTATAGCAACTGCTGTAATGATAAGAAAGCAGGGGGCTGACAGTGGCTTTAGCGCAAGAAATAGGTTTAGTGGAACGGTTACTCAGATAAAAAAGGGTGATATACTTGGCAAAGTAGTTGTAGATATTGGATGTGGACACATTGTTTCGGCGATAATTCCCACCACATCAATAGACAATCTTTGCATCAAGGCTGGTTCGAAGGTAAGTACAGATATAAAGGCAACGGAAGTTATGATAATGAGTCGAAACTAATACCAAATTTAATAGATACATGACATGACGTAATAAAACATTAAAAAACTACTTGATTTATCAACAAAACAGTATTAAAATTAATATAACGTTATTGATTTATCAATACCATTAACATTGATGATTTATTTGTTTCATTTTCCCGAAATAAGCACTAACAATTATTGGCTACAATTGTTAGTGCTTATTTTTTTTATAGTTTTCTTATTAATTTATCAAAAAAAGTATTGATTTTTTATAATATTAGTAGTAATATATAAAATATATTAGATATTTATTAAAAAACCAATCCCTTAATGAAAAAAATGCGTCCTAAGTTTAAAAGCTTAGAGGGGAAAAAAGACACCGCCACGTGTCTTTTTTCTTGCCCGAATTATTGTTATCAAAAACCTAACCTCAGTTTAATATTCCTTTAATACTTTTATTATAATATATACTATGTAAGTAACATTTACTATACAGGTAGACTATTATGTACTATTGCACGAAAAATATGTTAAAATTGATTTTAAGGAGTGGATGTATAAATTGAAGAGTCTTAATTTATGTATAGATATTGATGGAACAATTACAGACCCGTATTACTGGCTCGATAGTGCAAATAGGTATTTTAATAAAAATGTAAAACCTGAAGAAGTTACAATATACAATGTAGATAGAATTATGGGAGTATCAAGAGATGAATATCTTGAATTTTACGAGACAAACAAGTTTGAAATTCATGATGCCGAACCTATAAGAGAGGAAGCTGTAGGTATCATAAAAGAATTGTTCAATAAGAACAATATATATTTTGTTACTGCAAGAGATAAGGATTTGGAAATTCTGACTTATCATTATCTGTATAGATATGGAATACCCTATGATGATGTATTTGTTTTAGGAACTCCGTACAAGGTTGACAAGGCGAGGGAACTTAAAAGTGATATTTTTATAGAAGATAGTTATGAAAACGCAGTCCAGCTTTCAAAATACGGTTTCAAGGTTCTTTTGATTGATACAAATTATAATAGAAAGCCATTGAATGAAAATATAACAAGAGTTTTCAGCTGGAATGAGATACGTGAAATGGTAGAAGAGATGTTGCTGCAGAGCAAGGCTGTATAGCAGCATCTTTTTTATTTTTTGACTGAATAATTGTAATATAGTAATATATTTAATAGGACTTTATACTGTCCGGTACAAGTTTTGCACTTTTAAAGGAGGAAAAATTTTGAGCCTAAATATAGTACTGTTTCAGCCGGAAATACCTCAAAATACTGGGAATATAGCCAGGACCTGTGTCCTTACAGGTTCCAGGCTTCATTTAATAAAACCACTTGGATTCAGTCTGGATGAAAAACATTTGAGGAGGGCAGGTCTTGATTACTGGCCTTATTTGGATTTGACATTGTATGATTCCTATGAGGAATTGAGGGAAAATTATAAAAACGGTAGATTCTATTTTTCTACTACTCATGGTAAAAATTATTATCATGATGTTGAATATAAAGATGGAGATTTCATAGTATTTGGTAGAGAAACCTGTGGCCTTCCTGACTACATCAGGGAAGAAAATAGCGAGAATTGTATAAGAGTTCCCATGATAAATACTTCCACCCGTTCTTTGAATTTGTCAAATACTGTTGCAATAGTTGCCTATGAGGCATTGAGACAGATGAAGTTTCCTGTAATGAAATAAAGGAGGTGTTAATTTTATGGACAAAATAAAATTAATTACTGATAGTACAGCTGATCTGCCGGATTTTATAATAGAGAAATATGATATAGAGGTGCTTCCCCTATTTGTAATTATTGATAAAACAACCTATAGGGATGGAATTGACATAAAGCTTCCGGTGCTTCTTGAAAAAATGAAAAATAGTGATGAATTTCCTGCAACGGCCCAGGTAAATCCGCAAATATTCATTAAATGCTATAAAAAATATCTTGATGAAGGTTGCAAGATAATATCCATTCACTTGTCTTCCAGGATGAGTGGTACATATCAGTCTGCCTGTATTGCCAGAGATGCTCTGGAAATGAAGGATATAGTTGTTATAGACAGCTTTAATGTAACTTCCGGACTTGGAATTCAGGTTATCAAGGCGGCCAAACTTATAAGGGACGGCTATACGATAGAACAGATAGAGAAAAAAGTTCTGGAAATTTCACCCCATGTCAAAAGCACTCTTGAATTCAACAGTCTCGATAATCTGGTAAAAGGCGGGCGGTTGTCAAAGACAGCAGGCATTATAGGAAATATACTGGGAATAAAAATAATAATAGAGGCTAAAAATGGAGAGATGGCCGTAGCCGATAAGGTAAGAGGAAGTAAAAAAGTTCTCAAAGCAATGCTGGACTATATAGACAGAAAAGGAATAAAAGAAGGTGAGGTTTCCATATTGCTGCATGTGGGTAAAACTGAAATACTTGATCCTCTTAGGAATGAGCTGATAAGACGAAATGTCAATTTCATAGAAAGTGAAGTTGGATGTGTAGTTGGAGTACACTCCGGGGCAGACGCCTGCGGACTGTTTTTTGTGGAGGATTATTGAGATGCTCAATTGTAATTTGCACTTTGATTTTTTACATGGTGCAAATTTTTTTGCAGCTTCATGATATAATATAATTAAAATAGTTGGTTGGAGGTGCGAGTTATGGGACTGAATTTTGGACTTAATTTAACTCAGGAACAGAAATTGGTAATGACACAACAGATGCAGCTCTCAGTAAGGCTTCTCCAGATGTCAAGTTTTGAGCTTCAAGAATACATTGAAAAAGAAGTACAGGAAAATCCAATTCTTGATTTTAAAGAAGCTGAATTTAAAAATGATGATAGAGAAAAAACCAGACTTGATTATAAAGAAATTATAAAAAATCTTGAATTTGATAATTACAGCCATCATAGCTATGAAAAAAGTAACACTGAGGAAGTTTCACCCTTTAATTTTATTTCAAAAAAAGAATCGTTGAAGGAATATTTGATTGAACAGATAAGAGATTTGGATGAAAAGGATTACGTAAAGGCAATATGCATGTATATTATAGAAAATGTGGACGGAAGGGGATACCTGGTTATATCGGAAGGTGAGATTCAAAATGAACTTAATATTTCGGATAAACTTGCCGATTATTGCATAAAATTGGTACAATCTCTCGAACCTGATGGTATAGCAGCAAGAGATCTAAAAGAATGTCTTAAAATTCAGCTGGTAAAAAGGAATATAGACAATGAAAGTGTAATTGCGATTATAGATAATTATTTGGAACTGCTTGCCGAGAACAAGTACAATATAATAGCGAAAAAATTGAATATAGATGTAAAGACGGCCCAGGAATGCGGGGATATAATAAAAAAGCTGGACCCCAAACCATCCAGGGGGTTTTATACTGGCGAGGAAGTAAAATATATAATGCCAGATGCTTATATAAAAAAAATTGATGACGAATACTATATAATTATGAATGACGATTTATTACCGAAGCTTACCATAAATCCTACCTATAGGAATATAATAAAAAGTGAAGATAAAAGTGCGGTGGATTATGTAAAGGATAAACTGAACAGTGCGGTATTTTTATTGAAAAGCATACAGCACAGAAAAAGTACTATATACAGGGTGCTTGAAAGAATAATTCAACTTCAGAGGGATTATTTTGATTATGGAGATGACTACCTGAAACCTATGACTTTAAAAGGCATATCCGACAGTCTTGGTATGCATGAGTCAACTATAAGCAGGGCCATAAGGGACAAATATATATATACAAGCAGGGGAACAGTTAAAATAAAGGATTTGTTTACGACAGGTATTTCCACATCTTCAAGGGAAGAAAATGTTTCTGCATATATCATCAAGAAGAGTATTAAAGGAATAATAGACAGTGAAGATAAAAGCAAGCCTCTGTCCGACCAGGCAATATGCAACCTAATTAATAAAAAGAATATGAATATTTCAAGAAGAACTGTGGCAAAATACAGGGAAGAACTTGGGATAAAATCATCAAAAGGCAGGAAAAGATTCTAAAGATTCCTCAAGTCAGCATATTTTTTGATATTTTTTCAAAATACTATTTAAAAAAAAATGTATATGTTTTATAATAGTAGTGGGACAATGTGTATATCGCTGGGACGATAACGTGCCAGGAGGTGATGTTGTGGAAGAAGTACTTAAATTACAGAAGAGAATAGTGCCAGAATTAGTTGAATTATTGGAAAAGAGATATAATATTTTAAGAACTATCTACTATAATCAGCCTGTTGGTAGGAGAACACTTGCCAATGATCTGGGTATTGGTGAAAGGATAGTAAGAACAGAAATTAATTTTTTGAAAACCCAGGGATTTATCGAAATAAATACTTCTGGAATGACCATAACGAGGGATGGAGAGGAAATCATAGGGAAACTTAAAGAATCCATACATGAATTGAGGGGCCTTTCAGAAGTTGAAGATGCTATAAAGACAAACTTTCAGTTGAAGAAAGTTATAATTGTTCCCGGAGACTGTGATGAAGACAGGACTATAATGAATGAGATTGGAAGAGCAGCTGCAAAGTATTTGAAAAGTATACTTCAAAAAGGAAATATAATTGCAATTACAGGGGGTTCTACTATGAAACAGGTAGTGGACAACATGCCTGTAACCAACTCCGTAAAAGATATCCTTGTAGTGCCGGCAAGGGGCGGCATGGGAGCAAATGTTGAAACTCAGGCAAATACCCTTGCAGCCAGGCTGGCTACAAAAATATATGGAAAATATAAATTGCTTCATGTACCTGACAACTTGAGTGAATCGGCAATAAGCACCATGATAAAAGAGAAATCAATAAGGGATGTATTGGAGTGTATTTATAACGCAGATATACTGATACATGGTGTGGGAAGAGCCAATAAGATGGCGAGAAGAAGAGGACTGAGCGATGCCAGGATAAAGGAGATAGAAGACAAGGGCGGAGTCGGTGAAGCCTTCGGATACTACTTCAACAAAAATGGAAACATAGTATATACAACTCCAAGTATAGGAATAAAGAACAGCAGAATAAACGAGATAAATACTCTGATAGCTGTTGCAGGGGGATCAGGCAAGGCAGAGGCAATACTCTCTACTGAAATAAATAATCATAACAGTGTGCTTATTACGGATGAGGGTGCTGCAAAGAGACTTTTAGAGTTTATAAACAGTCAATAAATTTTTTATTTATTATAAATATTTAATTATTTAGGAGGAGTTTAAATGACAAAGGTAGCTATTAATGGTTTTGGAAGAATAGGGAGACTGGCATTAAGAAGAATTCTTGAGGTACCGGATTTAGAGGTAGTTGCAATCAACGACTTAACTGATGCAAAAATGTTAGCTCATTTATTTAAATATGATTCATCGCAGGGAAGATTCAATGGTGAAATTGAAGTTAAAGAAGGAGCTTTTGTAGTTAACGGAAAAGAGGTCAAAGTCTTTGCTGAAGCAGATCCTGAAAAATTGCCATGGGGAAAACTTGGAATAGATGTTGTTCTTGAATGCACAGGTTTCTTTACCAAGAAGGAAAAAGCTGAAGCTCATATAAGAGCCGGTGCCAGAAAAGTTGTTATATCAGCTCCTGCTGGAAATGACTTGAAGACAATAGTTTTCAACGTAAACAATGATTCTTTGGATGGAACTGAAACAGTTATATCAGGTGCATCATGTACAACCAACTGTCTGGCTCCAATGGCTAAAGTACTAAATGACAAGTTCGGAATAGAAAAAGGATTTATGACTACAATCCATGCATATACCAATGACCAGAATACATTGGATGGACCACACAGAAAAGGTGATTTGAGAAGAGCCAGAGCTGCTGCTGTAAGTATAATACCAAACTCAACTGGTGCTGCTAAAGCTATAAGTCAGGTTATTCCGGATTTAACAGGGAAATTGGATGGAAATGCACAGAGAGTTCCAGTCCCAACTGGATCAATAACTGAACTGGTTTCAGTTCTTAAGAAAAATGTTACAGTTGAAGAAGTCAACGCAGCTATGAAGGAAGCAGCTAATGAGTCATTTGGATACACTGAAGATCCAATAGTTTCTGCAGATGTTGTGGGAATCAATTATGGCTCGTTATTTGATGCAACTTTAACAAAAATTGTTGATGTCAATGGATCACAGTTGGTTAAGACTGCTGCATGGTATGATAATGAAATGTCATATACATCACAATTAGTTAGAACTTTAGCTTATTTTGCAAAAATTGCTAAATAGTTAAACGCATAACATAGTGAAAGGTCTGGTTTTGTAGTTGAGGCTATGATGCCGGGCCTTTAATGTTAAAATCAAAAATAAATAAAAAATTTTAAAGAGGTGTAATTATGGCTTTTAACAAGAAGACAATTGAGGATATAGATGTAAAAGGGAAAAAATTGCTCGTCAGGTGTGATTTCAATGTACCGCTTCAGGATGGAAAGATAACTGATGAAAACAGATTGGTAGGAGCACTTCCTACAATAAAATATCTTGTGGAGAAGGGTGCTAAGGTTATATTGTGCTCACATCTTGGAAAGCCAAAGGGAGAGCCAAAGCATGAACTTTCACTTGCGCCTGTTGCTAAAAGACTCTCTGAAATGCTTGGAAAAGAAGTGGTATTTGCTGCAGATGATAATGTAGTAGGAGAGAACGCAAAGGCTGCAGCTGCAAAAATGAAGGATGGAGATGTAATACTGCTCCAGAATACAAGATATAGAATTGAGGAGACCAAAAACAAGGACAATTTTTCGGAAGAACTTGCATCACTTGCAGATGTGTTTGTAAATGATGCCTTTGGAACAGCTCACAGGGCACACTGTTCCACTGTCGGTGTTACAAAATTCCTGGATACAGCTGTATGCGGGTACTTGATTCAGAAAGAACTTAAATTTCTCGGAAATGCAGTTGAAAATCCAGTAAGACCTTTTGTTGCAATACTTGGAGGTGCAAAAGTTTCAGACAAGATAAATGTTATAAATAATTTGCTTGAAAAAGTAGATACCCTTATAATTGGAGGTGGAATGGCCTATACTTTTGAAAAGGCGCTTGGATACAGCATAGGAAATTCTCTGCTTGAAGCAGATAAAATCGATTATGCAAAGGAAATGATCAACAAGGCAAAAGAAAAAAATGTAAAAATGCTTCTTCCGTTGGATACTGTAACGGCAGATAAGTTTGATGCAGATGCAGAAGCTGTTACAACGGAAGATCCTAATATAAAGGATGGATATATGGGATTGGATATAGGACCTAAAACTGTTGAACTGTTTACAGATGAAATAAAAAATGCAAAGACTGTTGTATGGAATGGTCCTATGGGAGTATTTGAATTCCCTAAATTTGCAAAAGGAACAAATGATGTTGCAAAGGCCATGGCAGAATCAGGTGCTACTACAATAATAGGCGGAGGAGACAGTGCGGCTGCAGTCAATCAGCTTGGATATGGAGACAAGATGACGCATATATCAACTGGTGGCGGAGCTTCACTTGAATTCCTTGAGGGAAAGGAACTTCCGGGAATAGCAGCACTTAATGACAGGTAATCAAAATTTAAAATAAAAGGGGATCGGTGTAAATGAGAAAGGCAATAATTGCAGGAAACTGGAAGATGAACAAAACTGTTGATGAAGCAGCAAAATTAATAGAGGAACTAAAACCGCTTGTAAAGGATGCTAAAGCAGATGTAGTTGTGTGTCCACCCTATGTGTGTCTTGATGCAGTTATTAAAGCTGCAGAGGGTACCAACATAAAGGTCGGTGCCCAGAATATGCACTTTGAGGAGAGCGGTGCGTATACAGGAGAAGTTTCACCTGCCATGCTGGATACAATGGGTGTGGAATATGTAATACTTGGACACAGTGAGAGAAGACAGTATTTCAATGAAACAGATGAAGCCATAAACAAAAAGGTAAAGAAAGCCTTTGAACACAATTTGATTCCAATAGTCTGCTGCGGTGAAACTCTGGAGGAGAGAGAAGCAGATGTAACTGCAGAGGTTCTCGGGAAGCAGATCAAACTTGACCTCGCAGGGCTTGAAAAATCACAGGTTGAGAAATTGGTTGTGGCTTACGAACCGATATGGGCTATAGGTACGGGAAAGACAGCTACGGATGAGCAGGCCAATACTACTATAGCCTACATAAGAAGTGTAATTGCAAAACTCTATGGAAAAGATACTGCAGATAAAACCAGAATTCAATATGGCGGTTCCGTTAAACCTGCTACAATAAAGGCTCAGATGGCACAGCCCGACATAGACGGAGGATTGATTGGAGGAGCAAGTCTAAAAGCACAGGACTTCTCGAAAATAGTCAATTATTAATCGCAATACAATTTGGAGGTAAATATGAAAAAAACACCAGTAATGCTTATGATACTTGATGGTTTTGGTATTTCTGACAAAACAGAGGGAAATGCAGTTAAAGCAGCGAACAAACCAAATTTTGACAAATACTACAACAACTATCCTCATACCCAGCTTGGAGCAAGCGGACTAAGTGTGGGATTGCCGGATGGACAGATGGGCAATTCTGAAGTCGGTCATTTGAATATAGGTGCGGGAAGAATAATATACCAGGCCCTTACCAAGATAACCAAGTCAATAGAAGACGGAGATTTTTTCCACAACTGGGCTTTGAATAAAGCTGCAGACCAGGCACTTGAAAACAATTCGGATTTTCATCTCATGGGACTCGTATCACCTGGAGGGGTTCATTCACATTCGGAACATTTAAAGGGACTTTTGAAGTTTGCAAAACAGAGGGGACTTAAAAAGGTATATGTTCATGCTTTTACCGATGGGAGAGATGTTCCGCCGTCTTCTGCAAAAGAGTATATAAAAGAAATTGAGAACTATATGAAGCAAACAGGAATAGGTGAGATAGCTTCAGTTTCAGGAAGATACTATGCAATGGACAGAGACAGGAGATGGGAGAGAGTTGAACTCGCATATAATGCACTTGTCCTTGGAAAAGGTGCTGAAGCTGACAGTGCTTGTGAGGCAATAGATAATTCATATAAAAATGGGAAAACTGATGAATTTATAGTTCCTGCAGTAATAAAAAAACATGGGAAACCCGTAGCTACTATAAAAAATGAAGATTCAGTCATATTCTTCAATTTCAGGCCGGATAGGGCAAGACAGCTTACAAGAGCTATGGTAGACAGGGAATTTGACGGATTCAGGAGAGAGAATCTAGATCTGGAATTTGTAACCATGACCGAGTATGACTCTGAAATCAAAAATGTGGATGTGGCCTTTAAAAATGAACACTATAAAAACACCCTGGGCGAATATGTAAGCAGTCTGGGAAAAAATCAGCTCAGAATAGCTGAAACTGAAAAATATGCACATGTAACTTTCTTTTTCAATGGTGGGGTGGAAGAACCCAACAAGAACGAGGACAGAGTTCTCATACCGTCTCCAAAGGTTGCAACCTATGATCTGCAGCCTGAAATGAGTGTCTATGAGGTTACAGATCAACTTCTGAAAAAGCTTGATGAAGATAAATATGACATGATTATATTGAATTTTGCAAATCCTGATATGGTTGGACATACTGGAATATTTGAGGCTGCAAAAAAGGCAATTGAAGCTGTAGATGTATGCCTTGGCAAAATTGCGGGCAAGATATTAGAGAAAAATGGAACATTGTTCATAACTGCGGACCACGGAAATTCAGAAGAGGAAATAGACTATGTTACTAAGAAGCCTATGACGGCTCATACTACGAATCCAGTGCCATTTGTATATGTTTCAAAAAATGCCTCTAAGCTGAGAGATGGCGGTGTACTTGCAGACATAGCGCCTACCATTCTTCATGCAATGAAGCTTGCAAAGCCGCAGGAGATGACTGGTAAGAGCCTTATTAAATAGATATGTATTAAAATTCTGTATTAGAAAGGAGTTGAAGTAACCGTTATTTATTTAGCGGTGGTATTTATGAAAAATTATGTGGAAATTGTGGATGTAAGTGCAAGACAGATACTTGATTCAAGGGCAAATCCTACAGTAGAGGTGGAAGTAGTACTGGAAGATGGAACTGTAGGAAGAGCAGGTGTACCATCAGGTGCATCTACAGGCGCTTTTGAGGCTGTAGAGCTTAGAGACGGTGATAAGGACAGGTATCAGGGAAAAGGTGTCACCAAAGCCGTTGACAATGTAAACAACATTATAGCAGAAGAACTGATAGGGATGAATATATTTGATCAGATTCTAATCGACAAGACCATGATAGAGCTGGATGGCACTGAAAACAAGGCAAAATTGGGTGCCAATGCAACTCTCGGAGTATCACTTGCATGTGCAAGGGCAGCAGCGGAATATCTTGGACTCAGCCTGTATCAATACATAGGCGGGGTCAATGGTAAAGTTCTTCCAGTTCCCATGATGAACATATTAAATGGAGGGAAACATGCTGATAACAATGTAGATTTGCAGGAATTTATGATAATGCCGGCTGGAGCTCCTGATTTTAGTGAAGCAATAAGGATGAGTACAGAAGTTTACCATACATTGAAGTCAATTTTAAAGTCAAAAGGCTATGATACAGGTGTTGGAGATGAGGGTGGATTTGCACCTAATCTAAAATCCAATGAAGAGGCAATACAGGTAATAGTGGAGGCAATAGAAAAAGCCGGATATAAACCGGGGAAAGACATATATATAGCACTTGATCCTGCTTCCTCTGAATTCTTTGAGGATGGAAAATACAATTTGAAGGGTGAAGGAAAAGTTCTGACTCCTGAACAAATGGTGGATTTTTATGTGGACCTTGCAAACAAGTATCCTATAATATCCCTTGAAGATGGAATGGCAGAGGAAGATTGGGAAGGATGGAAAATTCTCACCGAAAAGCTGGGAAACAAGATTCAGCTTGTAGGAGATGATCTGTTTGTCACAAATACCTCAAGGCTCAAAAAGGGAATTGGTCTTGGAGTAGCAAATTCCATACTTATAAAATTGAATCAGATAGGTACTCTTACGGAAACCTTGAATGCAATTGAAATGGCAGAAAGGGCGGGGTATACTGCAGTGGTTTCCCACAGATCGGGAGAAACTGAAGATACTACCATAGCAGATCTTGTTGTAGGAGTCAATGCAGGACAGATAAAAACAGGTGCACCTGCAAGGACAGAGAGAGTTGCAAAATACAATCAGCTCCTGAGGATAGAGGAAGAACTTGGAGACGCAGCAGAATTCAGGGGAATTGATGCATTCTATAATTTGAAGATTAAATAGAATTTACAAATAGAGCAGGTGCTATACCTGCTCTATTGTTGAAATTTGAAAATTCACGGAAATTGAAATTAAAGCGCATATATGATAAAATATATTCCATGTTGAACATTAGGAGGTCATTTTAGTGCATAATTTTCTTTTAATATTGCAGATTATAGTATCCATACTGTTGATAGCGGTTGTACTTGTTCAACCAGGAAAGACAAATGGATTGAGTGGATTTATATCTGGCGGGACAACTGAGAGCTTTTATTCCAGAAATAAATCCAGAACTTCTGAAGCAATGTTATCCAGGTTAACTGTTTTTCTAGCCATAATATTTGCTGTATTATGTGTAGTTCAAAATTTGATAAAATAGTTGCTTTTAAAATACAGTAGATGAGTGTTCCTGCTGTATTTATTTTTATGCAATTGAGAAATTATTGAATATTTTTGTGTAATTTACATCAATATATTAAAAGGTGGTGAAATATATGAATATAACGGAAACAATTTTAAATTTTATGAAAGAAAAGGCATATAAGCCTATGGATATAAAAGAACTTGAAAAAGTTTTTGCAATAAGAAAGGATGAGAAGAAGGAATTCAAGAAAATACTCAGGAATATGGAAAAAGAAGGTTATATAGTAAAGACCAGAACAAGCAGATATGGAGTACCTGAAAGGATGGGACTTGTAATAGGAAAATTTCAGGGCCACCAGAAGGGTTTTGGCTTTGTCATACCCGAGGATGGAGTGGATGTATTTATTCCCATTTCTGGCCTGAACGGGGCTATGAACGGTGATAAAGTCATAGTCAGGATTTTGAAAAAGGAAAACAACGGCAAAAAGTGTGAAGGAGAAATAATAAGGATAATTGAACGGGCCAATAAAACAGTTGTAGGTACTTTTGAGGACAGCAGAAATTTTGGCTTTGTAGTACCGGAGGAAAAGAGGATATACCAGGATATATTCATCCCTAAAAATTGTAAAAAAACTGCATCTACAGGAGATGTAGTGATTGTAGAGATAACTGAATGGCCTGACGGAAGAAGAAATCCGGAGGGCAAGATAATAAATGTACTTGGAAAGAAAAGTGAAAAGGGAATAGACATTCTGACTATAATCAAAAAGAATGATCTTCCGGAAGAATTTCCGGCAAAGGTTGAAAGTTATGCTGAATCCATACCGGATAAAATTCCGGAGGAAGAATACGAGAGGAGGGAGGATCTGAGGGATCTTACCATAGTTACGATAGATGGTGAAGATGCAAAGGATCTGGACGATGCAGTATCTCTTGAAAGACTCCCCAATGGAAATTTTTATTTGGGTGTTCATATAGCGGATGTATCCAATTACGTGAAGGATAAAAGTCCCCTTGACAGGGAAGCACTGAGAAGGGGTACATCTGTGTATCTGATTGACAGGGTCATACCTATGCTGCCTAAAAAGTTGTCCAATGGAATATGCAGCTTGAATCCCAAGATTGACAGACTTACTCTCAGCTGCCTCATGGAAATAAACGATACAGGCAAGGTTATAGATCATAAGATTGTAGAGAGTATAATAAGAACGAGTGAAAGAATGACATATACGGATGTGACCAAAATACTGGAAGGTGAAGATGAAAGGGTAATGGGAAGATACGGTTATCTTGTATCCACCTTTAAGCTTATGGAGGAACTTGCCAAGATACTCTACAAGAAGAGAATGCTCAGGGGTGCTGTGGATTTTGACTTCACGGAATGCAGTATAAAACTTGATGAACTGGGAAGACCTGTAGAAATAAAACCTGCTGAAAGAGGAATTTCAAACCACATAATAGAGGAATTCATGCTTGTATGCAATGAAACTATAGCGGAGCATATGTTCTGGACAAATATGCCTTTTGTATACAGGATACATGAAGATCCCGACGAGGAAAAGCTCATGCATTTCAATGAATTTGTTCACAACCTGGGGTATACTATAAAATGGGGACAGGAAGTAAATCCAAAAGTGCTTCAGGGAATTTTAGAAAAAGTAAAGGGCCAAAAGGAAGAAACTGTAGTCAGTACGCTGCTTTTGAGATCCATGAAGCAGGCCAGATATTCTCCAAAATGTACCGGGCACTTTGGCCTGGCCGCAAAGTACTACTGTCATTTTACTTCACCTATAAGAAGATATCCTGATCTCATTATCCACAGGATAATCAAAGAATTTATAAATGGAAAACTGGATGAAAAAGAGATAAAAAGTCTTGATGTAAAAGTGGATTATGCAGCAAGGCAGTCTTCTGAAATGGAAAGAATCGCCCAGGATGCCGAAAGAGAAGTGGATGATCTGAAAAAGGCGGAGTATATGAGCAAGAGAATAGGTGAAGAGTATAATGGAATAGTATCATCTGTAACCAACTTCGGGATGTTCGTGGAACTTGAAAATACAATAGAAGGCCTGGTGCACTTGAGCACTATGACGGATGATTATTATATATATGATGACAGGCATCTTTCACTTATGGGAGAAAAGTCCAGGAAAATCTACAAATTGGGTGACGAGGTAAGGATACAGGTATTGAAGGTGGATTTAGCCGCTCATGAAATTTATTTTGAACTGGTAAAACAGCAGGAGGAACAGATAGCAGATGTGGAAACTCTGGATTTTGAAGCTTAAAAGGGGTGAGATTTATGGCAAAAAACAAAACTGGAAGCAAAACTCTTGCTGAAAATAGGAAGGCAAGACATGACTACTTCATAGAAGAATCAATGGAAGCCGGTATAGAACTTGTAGGGACAGAGGTAAAATCCATACGAGAAGGCAAAGCCAATTTAAAGGATAGTTATGCGGATATAATAAACGGTGAAATCTTTGTCAGAAACATGCATATAAGTCCTTATGAAAAGGGGAATATATATAATAAAGATCCGCTCAGAACAAGAAAACTGCTTCTGCATAAATCCGAGATAAGTAAATTACTGGGATATACGGCACAGAGAGGATATACTTTAGTGCCGCTTGCACTGTACCTTAAACATGGAATGGTAAAGGTAAACCTGGCAGTTGGAAAGGGTAAAAAAGACTATGACAAGAGAAATGTGCTTATGGAAAAAGCTGCTAAGAGAGATATAGACAGGCAGCTTAAAGAAAGATACAGATGAAATACAAGCAGTAGTGAACCAGTTTTAAATTCTGGTTCACTGCTGCTATTTTTTTATAAGTGAATTAAAGTGTTCCAATGAAGAAATGAAATTGTCTGTTTCCACGGGTCCCATATCTTTTATAATGTCAAGAATACAATCGGAAATGAATTCCTTTTTCATAGAGGAAATATCATGTTTTTCTTTGAAATCGTTGGAAAGAGAAAGCCTGACAATTCTGCGATTGTCTTCAGGGATTTCCCTGATTACTATGCCCTGCTTTTCAAGCCTGTCTATTATGCCTGAAACAGTACTTTTAGTAAGCATCATGCATTCGCTTAATTCATTCAAGGTTACATAAGGCATTTTGTACAAATGAAATATAACCGAAAGCTGCGGCACTGTAAAGCCATATTTATTTGCACTTTTTTTGAACTTTGTAGTTAAAGATCGCTGTATGTTTTTGAATATATTTATTATTTTGTCCGCCTGTATTGAAAACAGTTTATCATCTGGGCATGGAGGCTGATTTTCTATTAGTGATATTGTACTCACCTTCCTATAGTAAAAATGTTATTATAATAATGCTACTACAATTACCGTTAAAATTACAATACAAATTGAAAAATTATCAGTAAAATAATTAAACTTTTTTGGAATTGTCCATTTTATTGAATCCCAGATATCTTGTTTTATACAAAATTAATATTTTTTAGAATGTTTCTTCCTTTATAGTAATTATTAGGGAAGGAGGGAAGAAACATGTCTAATATAAAAGATATTCTGTTGGAAATGCAGGAATTGAGAAAACATCTGAATGATTTAGTCAAACAGAAAAACAATTTATTAAATCCGGAAGTAATTGCAGCAAGTAAGATGTTGGATTCATTGCTAAATGAATATAGCAGGATAATCAAAAACAAAGTAGACAAGTAGAAAAAGGGGAGGTAGGTACCTCCTCTTTATAAACTTATCCACAATATATGTTGATAATATGTTGATAACTTGTGAATATAGCATATTTAAAGATATTCAAAATGTATTTATAAAGTCTTTGGCTATATCGGATAAATACCTATTTCTAACCCATACTACTGCAGGACGAGTTTTGAGGGATAATTCGTTTATTTCAATATATTTTAAACTTAGTCGGGGAATCAGCTCTGAAGCAGATTTTGGAACCACACCTATACCAATACCAGTAGCAGCCCATAGTAAAACCGACCTTGCATCTTCATTTTCACATAGTATTCTAGGTTCGAAACCAATTTGATGACAGGATGAAATTAGCATATCTTTAAATTTGTGGTCTACTATCAACGGCTTGTTTATTAAACCGTCTAAACTGATTTTATTTTTGAGACTGTCAAAATAGGAACCCTGTTTTACAACTGCAACCATTGATTCACTTGGAAGCAGCAATGATTCAAACTTTTCAGAATTAAAAGGAGTAAATACTATACCAACTTCTATAATTCCTGTATTGAGGAGTTTGAGAATTTCAGAGGTGCTGCTTTCTCTTATAGTAAAGTTTATGTGGGGATACTTTTCATGAAAATCATTTAATTTTTTCAGCAGTATTGTAGTACCGGAAGATGCTACTGTACCTATAGATAGTATACCCTTAAATCCGTCCTTTAAATTTTCAAGTTCTTTTTTTGTATTTTTAGTCAGTTCAAGAATTTGTTTGGAACGGTATTGAAGTATCCTTCCCGCATCAGTTATTTGCAGCTTTCTTGTATTTCTTTCTATCAATTTAATTCCAAGCTCTTTTTCCAGCAGTTTGAGCTGCTGACTTAATGGAGGCTGTGCTATGTGAAGTTGTCGTGCAGCTTTAGTTATACTTCCCTTTTCTACTATTGTAAGAAAGTACTTGAGTTGTCTTATATCCATGATAATCACCCTTCATAATTTATATCTTATAGCTATAAATTAGATATGTTTTTGGTATTTGTAATATATTATTTTCTTTGATATAATAATACACAAAGTTGAAGAAATATAAAAGAAATATTTGCAATGATGGAGAAGAGTAGGTTGAGAAAAGTTCGAAGAGAGGGATTTTTGTAAGCTGTGAGAAGTCCTGAACGGAATTAACTGAAGTGCATTCTTGAGCATTAATTATAGAGTTGCTGTATGAGAATCTATTTACAGTAAACAGAGTGGGACCGCGGATAAATTCTGCCTCTGCATTAAGAGAACAGGATTTTTTGTATTTGCATAATTTATAGAAAATTTAATAGTGGATTATTGACAAAGTGGAATATATAATTATATGTTGAAAACTGTATATTCTCTTATCACGAGAGGCAGAGGGACTGGCCCTATGAAGCCCGACAACCAGCATTTTTCATTAGAATGCAATGGTGTTAATTCCTGCAGAGTATTTACTATTCTGAGAGATAAGAAAAATAGTTGATTTTGAAATGTTTTAGATTGAATTCAAGCTGTTTTTCTTATTTGAAAAACAGCTTTCTTAATTAAGTCAAAATATGAGGTGTGTAAAGATGAACGTAAAGTCCGGCTTTAGTAAAAAAATTAAATTTATTGGTAGAATAGGTATTGCACTTATAGTTCCGATAATACTTATTATACTGTGGCAAATTTTAAGTGATAGAGGACTTATTAAACAGTCCGTACTACCGTCTCCTCATACCATATTTCTGGCATTTATAGATATGGTTAAAAGTGGAGATCTGGCGAGAAATTTGTCTATAAGTATACTGAGAGTTATAAAAGGCTATTGTATAGGTGCATCTTTAGGAATAATATGTGGTATATTCATTGGATTGTTCAGAATAGCAGAAAATGCTGTTGACCTGCTTATAGGGTTTTTAAGACCAATTCCTATTGTGGCATGGGTTCCCGTTCTTATACTATGGATGGGAATAGGTGAAGCTTCTAAAATAACGGTAATAGTAATCGGAAGTTTTTGGCCGATACTTATAAATACTATTTATGGAATAAAGGGAGCAGACAAAAAGTATTTGGAAGTTTCTGAAATATTAGAAAAAAGTAAGCTTGAGACACTTGAAAAAATAGTTTTTCCATCAGCACTGCCATCTATTTTTACAGGCCTGCGCATTGGAATTGGAAGTGCATGGATGAGTGTAATTACAGCAGAGATAATTGCAGCAACTTCAGGTATAGGATATTCAATATCCTATGCAAGAGAATTATCACAACCGGATATAATGCTGGTAGGGGTTGCTTCAATAGGTGTAATTGGATTCTTGATAGATTATATAATAAAGAAGCTGCAAATTTTAGTTGTAAGATGGGATTCAGGTAGCTAAGATTGATTAATTAGGGAGTTGAGAAATCATGTCCGTGGTACAGGAGAAACCAGGTGCTATTGAAATAGAAAATTTGAATAAAACTTTTAAAAAAGAAGGTGGTGATCTCAATGTTTTAAACAATATAAATTTATCAGTTAAACAGGGAGAGTTTTTAAGTATTGTTGGATCAAGTGGATGCGGGAAAAGTACTCTGCTTAGAATAATAGTCGGTCTGGATAGAGATTATGTAGGTAATATACTTTCCTATGGTAAGGCTGTCGATGGTCCTGGAATAGACAGAGGAATGGTGTTTCAGGAATCCAGACTTTTCCCATGGCTTACAGTAGAAAAAAATATAGAATTCGGAATAAGCAAGAAGATGTCCAAAGAAGAAAAGAGAAAGCTGGTTTATGAACAGTTGGACCTGGTTGAATTAACTAATTTTGCGAAGTCCTATCCTTCCCAGCTATCAGGAGGGATGAAACAGAGAATAAGTATTGCCAGGTCACTTATAAACAAACCAAAACTGTTGCTGCTGGATGAGCCTTTTGGTGCACTGGATGCTATGACACGCATTAATATGCAGCAGGAAATTCTTAAAATATGGAAGAAGGAAAATACTACCATGATACTTGTAACCCATGATATAGATGAAGCAGTTTATCTTGGAGACAGGGTGGTTGTATTGTCCAGTAGACCCGGCAGAGTCAAGAAGATTATACCTGTTGGTTTACCTAGGCCCAGAGACAGAAGCAGCTATGATTTTACACGTATTAAAAGTCAAATATATGATGAGTTCTTTACAAAAGTGGAAAATCCATTTTCATATAACATATAATATAAGATTTTGGATGGAGGAGATTGTTCCCATGACTTATTTAAAGTATCTGGAATGTTCAAAATGCGGGAAGATATATTCGGCTGATCAACCGCAGAACTTATGTCGGTGCAATGGGCCGCTGCTTGCACAATATGATCTTGATAAAATAAGGAAAAATATAAATAAAGATGTTTTTAAAACAAGAAGAAAAGGTATTTTTAGATTTAGAGAACTTCTACCCATAAAAGAGGGAAAAAATATGGTTACAATGGGTGAAGGCGATACACCTGTAATCAAGATTAAAAAGCTGGGAAAAAAAATTGGTGCTGAAAATCTCTATATAAAAGATGAAGGATTGAATCCTACGGGCACTTTTAAGGCAAGAGGTGCTGCTGTAGGTGTTTCAAAAGCAAAAGAACTTGGAATAAAAACCATAGCCATGTCCACTTCTGGAAACGCAGGAAGTGCTTGGTCAGCGTATTCGGCCAGAGCAGGAATCAAACTCGTGGTTGTCATGTCTGATGATGCTGCAGTTCTGGCTAAGAAGCAGGCTTTTGTATATGGGTCAAAAACTTATCTTGTAAAAGGTCTTATATCTGATGCAGATAAGATAATAAATAAAGCTATAAAAAAATATGGATGGTTTGAGGCGGTCACTCTAAAGGAACCCTATAGAATAGAGGGAAAAAAGACTATGGGACTGGAAATTGCCGAGTACTTCGACTGGGAATTTCCGGATGCCATACTCTATCCAACGGGAGGAGGTGTAGGAATAATTGGAATATGGAAGGCTTTTCAGGAGCTCAGGGAACTTGGATGGATAAATGGCAAAGTTCCAAAAATTATTGCCGTTCAGGCAGAAGGGTGTGCTCCCATTGTAAAAGCATTTAAAGAGAATAAAGAAATTTCAGAATTATGCAAAAATCAAAATACTATAGCGAGAGGAATACGAGTTCCAAAAGCTCTGGGAGATTTTATGGTTTTAGATGCAATCAGAAAAAGCGGTGGTACTGCAGTTGAAGTAAAAGACTCAGAAATTCTTGATTCACTTGATTTGCTTGCAAAGACCGAGGGACTGCTTGTATGCCCTGAAGGAGGTGCATTAGTTGCAGCAGTAAAAAAATTGTTTGAAGACGGATTTTTAAAACCCGAATGGAAAATTGTACTTTTGAATACCGGAAGTGGTTTAAAATATCCTGATTTGATTGATGAGAAGCTTCCGTTGATTGAAACTATTTAAAAATATTCAAATAAAGGAGAAATGATTTATGAGTTATGTTAGTTATCTTGAGTGTTCAAAATGCGGTGAAAGGTATTCAACAGATGAGCCGCATAATTTATGTCACTGCGGTGGTCCGTTACTTGTAAGATATGATCTTTCCAAAATAAAGGAAAATATAGATAGGAATGTATTCAAATCCAGAAGAAGGGGACTGTTTAGATTCAAGGAACTATTGCCTGTAAAGAACGAGGAAAATATAGTTACACTGGGTGAAGGTGATACACCTGTAATTAAGGCTGGAAAACTAGGGAGGAAAATAGGCATTGAAAATCTCTATATAAAAGATGAAGGATTGAATCCTACGGGTACTTTTAAGGCAAGGGGAGCTGCTGTAGGTGTTTCAAAGGCAAAAGAACTTGGAATAAAAACTATAGCTATGCCAACAGCTGGAAATGCAGGAGGTGCCTGGTCGGCATATTCAGCAAAGGCTGGAATAGAACTTGTAGTTGCCATGCCTTATGATGCACCGGATCTTGCCAAGAAAGAAGCTTATATATACGGTTCAAAAACTTATCTTGTAAAGGGTCTTATATCTGATGCAGGAAAAATAATAGCCAAGGGAGTAAAAAAATATGGCTGGTTTGATGCGGCTACTTTGAAAGAACCTTACAGAATAGAAGGTAAAAAGACCATGGGACTTGAGATCGCCGAGTACTTCGGCTGGGAATTCCCGGATGCCATACTCTATCCTACCGGGGGAGGCGTAGGAATAATTGGAATATGGAAGGCCTTTCAGGAGCTTAAAGAGCTTGGATGGATAAAGGGCAAGGTTCCAAAGCTTATTTCAGTTCAGGCAGAAGGCTGCAATCCTATTGTAAAGGCATTTAATGAAGGAAGGAAGGATTCGGAGTTTTGTAAAACGGCAAATACCATAGCGGGAGGAATACGAGTTCCAAAAGCTCTGGGAGATTTTATAGTGCTTGATGCGATTAGAAAAAGTGGTGGTACTGCAGTTGAAGTAAAAGATTCGGAAATTCTTGATTCGCTTAATTTGCTTGCAAAGACTGAAGGACTGTTCATATGTCCTGAAGGAGCGTCATTAATTGCTGCAGTAGAAAAGTTGTATGGAACCGGTTTCTTGAAGTCGGATGAAAAAGTTGTAATTTTAAATACTGGTAGTGGATTGAAATACCCTAATTTGGTTAAAGAGGAACTTCCAGTAATTGAGATTGATACAGATATTTAAAAAGAGGAGGATGTTTAAGAGGATGTTTAATATGAAAAAGATATTTCCTGTAATTTCAATATTTTTAATAAGTTTGTTTGCTCTTTCAGGATGCGGGCAAACAACTGGTTCAGGAGGCAGTAAAGAGGATTCATCGAAACCAAAAGAAATAAATATAGGTTATCAACCGGGAATAAATCATTCACTCTTAATTATTGCAAAGAATAAAGGATGGTTTACTCAGGAATTCAAGAAAGACAATATAAAAATTAATTTTCAAAGTTTTGTTTCAGGGCCTCCTATGATCGAAGCATTTGCAGGTGGGAAGCTTGATATAGGAGAAGTTGGAGATCAGCCGGCCATACAGGCAAGAGCAAATAGCATAGATATAAAGGCTATTGGAGTCTATGCAGCAGGGTATAAATTGAACTCCATACTTGCAGCAACTGGTTCTAATATAAAGTCAGCCAAGGATTTGAAAGGCAAGAAAGTTGCAGTTACAGTTGGTTCATCTGCCCATATGCTTCTTGCAAGATACCTGGAATCAGCGGGATTGAAGCAGAGTGATATACAGCTTGTTAATTTACAACCACCTGATATAAAAACGTCATTTTCATCTAAAAATATTGATGCCGGGCTTGTTTGGGAGCCATATGCATCTTCAATAGAAGATGAGAAGACAGCTTATCAGATAGGAGATGGAACTAACCTGAAATATGATGTAAATTTCATCATAGCCGATAATGAATTTGCCAAAAAGAATTCTGATATTGTTAAAAGGGTTCTAAAGGTCTATGAAAAAACTGAAAAATGGGCTAAGTCGAATCCTGATCAGGCTGCAGATATTATATCCAAGGAACTCAAATTGAAGAAGAATATTGTGCAAAAAGGTCTTGCAAAAGAAGATTTCAATATAAGATTGACTGACGAGGTTACAAAATCACTTTCCTCAACAATTAAAACTCTGAGACAGAATAATACGATCAGGAAAGATGTAAAAGTGGATGATCTCATAGACAAGACTTACTTGAAAGATGCCGGAATAAATTAATATATCAAAAGTATCAACTCATCCTATAATTGTGGATGAGTTGATATTTTTAATGAGTTTGGATTTATGGAGGTGTATGATGTGGAATCCATTGATTTAGATAAATTTCCAGATATACAGCTGCCGAGATTTTTTAAAGTCAGGCAGAAATTTAAAAATGAATGCATTGAGAATGTTGATGTTGAAATAAGACAGGGTATTAAACCATATATAAACAATTTAAAAAACAAAAGGATTGCGCTTGGAATAGGAAGTCGTGGCATCTGCAATATAAATATAATAGCAAAGACTGTCATAGACTGTCTGAAAGAGATAGGGGCGAAGCCCTTTATAGTACCTGCCATGGGAAGCCATGGAGGAGCTACGGAGAATGGAAATGCCAATGGAATAGGCGTATCAGATGTTATTACAAGAAAATTATTTGACAGTATAGATTTTAAGGCTATGTATACAAACTGTTTTACAAGCAATTACAGTGAGCCGTGTAAAATAAAATACCCATGGTAGCGTCGAATTCAGAAGATGCAATAAAAATAGCGGTTAAGACCTGCATTGGTGTGGAGAATCAGAACAGTGAATTATATGGATTAAAAATACAATGGAGCTGGAAAAAATTATTATAAGTGAACCTCTCTTGCAGGACGCTGTTGAAAATCCAAATCTGGAAGTCCTGACTCCCCCTGAAAATATTGAGTTTGTCAATGGAGAGCCCAAGTTTGCACATAAAAATTAAATTCATCAAACTATTGACCTATAGTTAACTCTAGAGAGTATAATATTATTCAAGGAACGATGAATCACAGCGCTCCTTTTAATGTATACGATGATTTGAAAGCGGGAGTGAATGAAAAATGGAAAAAGCAAAAGTTTATTTTACGGATTTCCGCACGGTGGCCTTCGGAGACGGACTGCCTACCAAGCTTAAAAAATTAATTAAAAAGGCGGGTATTGGGCAGATCGACATGGATGGAAAGTTCGTTGCTATCAAGATGCATTTTGGTGAATTGGGGAACATCAGCTATCTGCGTCCAAATTATGCCAGGGCCGTGACTGATGTGGTGAAGGAATTAGGCGGCAAGCCTTTTTTAACTGATTGTAACACCATGTATCCAGGCAGCCGAAAAAATGCTCTGGAACATTTAGAATGTGCATGGGAGAATGGTTTTACACCACTGACTGTAGGATGTCCTGTTCTGATTGGGGACGGACTGAAGGGTACCGACGATATTGCAGTACCTGTAGCAGGAGGTGAATATGTAAAAGAAGCCAGAATCGGACGTGTCATTATGGATGCGGATGTGTTCATTAGTTTGACACATTTCAAGGGACACGAAATGACCGGCTTTGGAGGTGCCATCAAAAATATCGGTATGGGCTGCGGTTCTCGTGCCGGGAAAACAGACCAGCACAGCAGTGGCAAGCCACATATCGATAAGGCACTGTGCAGGGGATGCCGCAGATGTCAGCAGGAATGTGCCAATGGCGGTCTGGAGTTTGATGATGCCAGCAAAAAGATGATAGTCAATCACGAGAATTGTGTTGGCTGTGGTCGATGCCTGGGTGCGTGTAATTTCGATGCTATTGTATTTGACAATGATGCTGCCAATGAGCTGTTGAACTGTCGTATGGCGGAGTATACTAAAGCGGTAGTAGATGGTCGCCCTAGTTTTCATATTTCCCTGGTGGTGGATGTATCACCAAATTGTGACTGTCACGGAGAAAACGACACACCTATCCTCCCTAATCTGGGCATGTTTGCGTCTTTTGACCCGTTGGCACTGGATCAAGCCTGTGCAGATGCCTGTTTGAAAGCTGCACCGCTTCCTGGAAGCCAATTGTCTGACAATATGTCAAAGCCGGATTTTGTTGATAATCATGATCACTTCATCAATTCTACACCTGAATCCGAATGGCGCAGCTGCTTGGATCATGCAGAGAAAATCGGTTTAGGTACTCGAGACTATGAGATGATCGTAATCAAATGAACTAAGTGTATGAAAAAAGGAGTGTTGTAAAACTACCTTAAGATGGTTTTACAACACTCCAATGATTTTATCATTCCTATAAATTATTGTTCTGCTGATATAAACTTGAATTTAAATATAACTCAGGATTATTTGATAATATAGGATTTTCGGATATTAATTTGGCTTGTTTTTGTATTTCCTCATTACGGGAAGATAATAAGGCGTTTTTAATGGAATCTTCCTGATCTTGAGTAATAATATTACTTGATACCAGTTTATCCAATGGTGATTGTGAGATGGTATTTGAATATGTTGAAGAAGTTGAAGAAACAGTATTCAATGAGTAAAGAGTATTTTTAATAGCAGCTTCCTGATCTTGAGTAATAGTATTGTTTTCTACTAAACTATCTAGAGTGGAATTGAATATATTATTGTTATTGGAAGCCTGCAGTGAATTTAAGGTGCTCAATGCTTCGGGGCTGAGTTGGATTGAATCAAGCCCTAAATTTGAAATTGAATCATCTGTATCTGAATCATCATCTGAAATCAAAAGCGGGTTTTGGGAAACTTGATTATTTGAGTTTATGCTGTAGAGATATGGAATTAATGAACTAATATCATTGGACATAATTACACTTCCTTTTTATATATACAGTTTACAAGGTATTGTGAGCCCCCTGCCATGGCTATTGAGTTTATGCATATGAATTGATTATATTATTGGAATTAGCAGTATTATTATCATCAATAATCTTTGTGTCTTCTTTTTCTTGTGTCTGTCCTTTTTGGTTTTGATTAAGCTGCGACTGAAGCTGTTGCAGTCTGTTCTCTAATTGTTGAATTCTGTTTTTCTTTGTTTCATCATTATCTTTACTTGCTTCTTCTTGCTTTATCTGTTCTTGGATATTTTCTATTTCTTTTTGAATGTTAGTTGAATTATTGTTCGATGATATTCCAATAGCTGTTGAAGATGAAATTGCAGAAATACTCATTGTAAAGAACCTCCTTTCAGTATTTTTACTATAATTCTAAATCCGTTTCCTTAATATTTTCTTAAAGTATGTACTTGGCTTAACAAATTTAATTTTCCCTAAAATTAATATTATTTTTGAAAATGTGAAAAATAACAATGTATTTAAATTTATTTTAAGGAGATGCATATTATGATAAAGAGGATTTCAGTAGTTATATTGACCCTTCTTATGACATTGGGTCTGGGTGCATGTGGAAGTCAAAAGCAGGCAAATGAGATAAAAAATAAGGCGGAAAATGCTCCTAAGCAGGTTAAGAATGATTTAACTAAAATTCCAGAAGACATTAAAGAAGCAGATATGGGAACAGGTACTTTTTATATAACAACCTCATCTGGAACATCTGAGAAAGAAGAAGTCCCTACAATATATGCTAAAAAAGATACCAAGCTTTTGCAAGCCAGTGTAAATACCAGGAATTTCGATGGGAAACATCTGAGTTATATATTCGTAGATGGAGTTCTAAATACAAAAGAACAGCTTTCAGATAACAGTGCAACTATTAATTTGAAAGATAATAATCTTAAAGCTGGTAAGCACAGAGTGGATATTGTGCAATTTAATGGCGATAAGATAAGTGATAAAGTAATTACACATAAGTTGGCATATTATCAAGTTAAATCTATAGCGTGAGAGAGAAAGAGTCATTATTGCCCCCAAAAAGGGGCTTTATTTTTTGTGCAAAAAAGTAAGGATTGTCTTTTTAAAAAAATTGGTATTGTTTTAATCTGATTTTAATCTTGATGACGTATTTTTTAATAAAAGTGCTATTAATAACTTATACTTGAGTTGAGGTGATTTTTTGAAAAACTATAGAATACTTGTAATTGAGGATGAAAAAAAAATGTCAATGTTTCTTCAAATGGAACTCAATCATGAAGGATATGATACTGATGCTGAATATAATGGAAAAGATGGACTTAGAAAAATACAAAATGAAAGCTATAATCTGATACTTTTGGATATAATGCTCCCTGGATTAAATGGAATGGAGCTTTGCAGGAGAGTAAGGCAGTTTTCGAAAGTACCAATCATAATGATAACTGCCAAAGATGATGTAATAGATAAGGTAATGGGGCTTGATACAGGAGCTAACGATTATATTACAAAACCATTTGCCATAGAAGAGCTTTTAGCCAGGATACGTGTCATAAGAAGAAATAATGATGAAAACTCAGAGAACCATAAATATGAAGTAGATGATCTCGTAATGAATACTAGAACCCATGAAGTAACAAGAAATGGAAGGTACATTGAACTTACTAAAAAGGAATATGATCTTTTGGAGACCCTTTTAGTCAATAAAAATGTAGTTATGACAAGAGATCAGTTGATGGATAAAGTCTGGGGATATGATTATTTTAATGACACCAATGTGGTCAGTGTTTTTATAAGGTATCTTAGAAGTAAAATCGATGATGGATTTGAAAATAAGTTAATCATAACTATAAGGGGAGTTGGATATACAATAAAAGGAGACTAGGCTATGAACTTAAGTATTATAAGAAATGCAAAGATATCTATCAAATTAACTGGAATATTTGCTTTTATGCTTTCCATAATGCTTGCAGTATCCAATGCTTATGTATTGCATGGAGTAAGGCGCTACATGTATAATCAGGCAGATAAGCGTTTGGAGGATGTGAATCAAATAATATTCGACAGATTGAAATTGAAACAGCTCTCAAGTAATAAACTGTTTTCTGATATAATGCCAAATGAAAATATATATATAAAAATAATAGATAAAAATGGGAGAACAATAAATATATCAGATAAATTTAACTATGATCTGAAAATTTCTGAACCCTATGGTAAAGTAAAACATATAGAAAAGCAGGAAAAGCATTTTGCTTATTTAAATACTAAAATATTGGATAATACCTATGGGACTCTATATATACAGATAATTAAAGACATGGATAATGAATATGATTTTTTGAAGATATTATTTTTTTTCATGGCTGCAGCGGATCTATTTGGAATAGCCTTATCTATCTTGTTGGGGTATATTATAAGTAAAAAAATGCTTAATCCAATTGACAATATTACAAAAACTGCAGATGAAATAAGCATAAACAATTTAAAAGAAAGAATAAGTATAAAAGGACCTAACGATGAACTTAAAAGACTGGCAAACACGTTGAATAATATGATTGACAGGCTTCAGACATCTTTTAACAGGCAGGTACAATTTGTTTCAGATGCATCCCATGAACTCAGAACACCAATAGCTATAATTCAGGGATATGCCAATCTTCTGGATAGATGGGGGAAAAATGACAGAGAAGCTCTTGATAAATCTATTGAAGCCATTAAATCCGAATCACATAATATGGGAGAATTAGTAGAAAAATTACTTTTTTTGGCTCGCAGTGACAATAATTCCCCCAAAATGGAGAAAAATATTTTCTATCTCAATGGATTAATGGATGAAATTATTGATGAGACTAGAATGATAGATAAAAAACATACAGTGTCAAACACTCATAATGAAAATGTGCAGGTTATTGCAGATTATAAGCTTATAAAGCAGCTGGTTAGAATAATTGTAGATAATAGTGTAAAATTTACTCCAGAGAACGGGAAAATAGATATAAGTTTCGTTAAATTAGGGAAATGCGTTAGCATATCGGTAAGCGATACCGGCATAGGAATTCCGAAAAATGAAATTCATAAAATATTCGATAGATTTTATTGTGTAGATAAATCCAGATCTAGAGACACTGGTGGAAGTGGACTGGGATTATCTATTGCCAAACAAATTGTGTATATGTATAATGGAAAAATTGACATTGAAAGTGAAGAGGGAAAAGGTACCAAAATAATTGTGATTCTGGATATTGTATGTATGCCAGACGATGTTATAAAAAATGAAAAATAAACTGAATACGTGTAATGTATGTGAAAAGATTAAGATTGAGAAGGTAAGATTTTTTTCAATTTTAATCTTTTTTTAATCCATTTCTAATTTTGAACGTATAACATATGTGGTGTTATTATGAAAGTATTTAGATTTTGGACGAAAAGGAGACCAGCTATGAATAATATTGCAAATTTAATCAACATTGTACTTCATATTGATAAATACTTAAATGGTATAGTACAAAATTACGGGGCTCTGTCATATATTATAGTATTTTTCATTGTATTTTGTGAAACAGGTCTGGTGGTTACACCATTTTTACCTGGTGACTCTATTATTTTTGCAGCTGGGGCTATTGCTTCAGAAGGAATAATGGAGATCTTTACATTATTTATTATATTTTTTTTGGCAGCTGTAATAGGTGATACAGTTAATTATTGTGCAGGCAAAAAAGTAGGAAATGATATTTTAAGCAAGAAGAATGTTAAATGGGTAAATAAGGATTATATCCACAAGGCACATAAGTTTTATGAAAAACATGGCTCTATGGCGATAGTGATGGGAAGGTTTATTCCAATAATAAGGACCTTCATACCATTTATAGCTGGAATTGGAGAAATGAGTTACACAAAGTTTATAACTTATAATATGATAGGTGGATTTTTATGGGTGTTTTTATTTTTATGTGGAGGATATTTTTTTGGGAGTTTACCTATTGTAAAGCAGAATTTTTCTTATGTTGTAATATGCATTATAATAATTTCGCTTATTCCTGCTGTTATTACATTTGTCAGGGAAAAAAGCATGGTATGAATTAATTGAAAAGGAGTGGCTAGAAAATGTACATGTCTATAACAATGCTTACATAGACATGCTTGAAGTCGTGATTCAGCTTGGAGCAATATTAGCTATAGTGGTCCTTTACCGGGAAAAGATATTTAATTCTCTTAAAAATCTTATGCCCGGAAAGTGGGGTTTCAAGCTTTGGACAAGCATTTTAATTGCTTTTATACCTTCGGCAGTTATTGGAGTTCTTCTTAATGATATTGTTCAGGAAAAATTGTTCAATCCCATTACTGTTTCCTGTGCTCTTGTATTCGGAGGTGTACTCATGATATACATGGAGAATAAATATAGAAAAGGGAACAGTACCGTAAAAATTGAAGATGTAAATATTGTACAGGCATTTAAAATTGGGTGTTTCCAGTGTCTGTCACTATGGCCGGGAATGTCCAGATCGGCTTCTACCATAATCGGAGGCTGGGTAAGCGGGCTTACCAATGTAGCGGCAGCGGAATTTTCGTTTTTCCTGGCAATACCTACTATGATAGCTGCGTCCGGCTGGTCTCTCATAAAAGTTCAAATATCCATGAACTCCATTCAGATAATTGGACTTGCTATAGGATTTATAATTTCATTTTTAGTGGCACTGGTGGTTGTGGATAAGTTCATAGGATTTTTGAAGAAAAAGCCTATGAAAGTTTTTGCAGTATATAGGATATTTGTAGGAATATTAGTGTTGATATTATCGTATTTGAATATCATATATGTTGCGAAATAAATATATAAGGATCTGTATACATAAGTATGAAAAATTTCTGAATTTTATTGAATCTGCTGATTCCAAATGAACTACCGATAAAATTGGGGAAATTATACCGAGAATAAAGGTTCAGTGTGGATTAAAGGAGATCCATTCAGTTTTATACGGTGCCTCTCATAGACAATAGATACCAAACTATTTTTGGTATTCTTCCAAAACCAACGCTGAACCAAAATCCATCAAGCTCGTGCGCAGATCATCTCTTTCATGCGCTGGTCCATTTCGCAAACCGGTAACGACAGGTACTTCTTTAACATCAAATTCCAGCACTTCGAATATGTGTTTCGTATAATCAATATACGATTTGAACAGGCCAGCATCCGGATTACCCTGATTAAATGAAAGGATCAGCTTTTGTTTCACGGCATTTTCCTTGAAAAATGGAGAGAATCGCGGGGAAAACCGTGCAAAAAGCCTATCGGTGAATATCTTCCCCTGGGCACTCATCTGACCCATATAAATCGGTAAACCTAAAACAATGGCATCTGCATGCACAAGCGCATTATAAATTTTCTGCATGTCGTCTTTGACAACACAGCCCTGATCGCCCTTGTGACAGGCCCAACAACCCTGGCACGGTTTGATATCAAGATTGCTGAAACTGAAGGTGTTTGTTTTGGCACCCTGTTTCTTCGCACCTTCGAGTATTTTGTTTACGATAAAGGTAGTATTGCCTTCTTTACGCTGACTTGCGATAATTCCGATGATATTCATGATTTTTCCTCCTTTATATATTGGGTTTGTTTCCTTGTCAACATAGCCGGTTTAGCATTCTATAGGTTGTCAGATTTCATATCTACACCCAATTTATTTATTTCCGCGTTCAAATGAACATTATATTTCTCCGCGAAGTCAAGTATAACATCAAGCTGTTCTTCGGTTACCTGCTCGAAAAAGGGTTGATCTCTATCAGTAAACTCTCTGTGTATTTCCTCATGGACGTCATAAATTACTTTTCCTTGCTCGGTGAGCTTAAAATAGACTTCTTTATTGTTATTGGGCTTCTGATAGCTTTCTATAAGCCCCTTCTTTATAAGCTTCTTAGTTAGTTTGCTTATGGCACCTCTGGTCATCCCAAAGGATTCCGCAAGCTTTGTTACGTTGGAGGCTTCATCTTCTCCGATATAAGCTATACAATGTATTTCAGACGGATTATAACCCTTAAGCCTGTCTTTCATCTTAAGGCTATCAAGCCATATTCTCTTTTTAAATATGTCCCATAATCCTCTCATTGCCTGTTCTTCCTTGCTCATTGCTTTTCCTCCAATCTGTTGGCGCTTAATCGTATTATATAACTATTTAGTTTCCTAGTCAACAATAGTATGACGATTGGATGTGCAAATGTGTCGAAATTCTTATGACTGCCTATATTACGAGCTTAATATGACAAATAAGAAGTTGACTAACTAAAGAGTATATGATATTATAATTTTAACGTTAACGTTAAATAAAGGGGCGAAATATATGAGCTATAAAATTGGTGAAATCGCTAAACTTACCAATTTAACGACTCGAACAATTCGATATTATGAAGGACTTGGCTTATTAGGAACTAGAAAGAATAGATCTCGCGGACAATCTCGATTGTTTGATAATGATGATATTAAACGCTTAAAGAAAATACAGATGTTGAAAGATCTAGGACTTACTTTAGAAGAAATAGGTAAAGTCATTGAATTGTATTTTACTGATGCTCAACTTCTAGAAGGTAAACGTCAGGTAGTTGAAATTTTAAGAAATCATATTGCAGCAGCAGAAGAAAAAATAGAAGAATTAAATATGTTTAAAACAGAAAGCCAAGCAAGTATTTTCAGGATAGAATCAATTATTAAGAATTCTAAAATAGAAAATAAAAATAAAAAGTAGAAAATTTGAAAGTATTTTTTAATTAAAACCTTACGTTTACGTAAAATGTATATTATATAATTGGAGGATTGATCTTTATGAATCAGAATACAAATATGACTATATCTAAAGAACTTGAGATTAGCCGTTTTTTAATTGTACTAATGTCAATAGCCAGTGGAGTTACTGTGGCTAACTTGTATTATTCTCAGCCTTTATTAGAAGAACTTTCTAGATTCTTTAATGTACCGTCGGCAACGATCGGAATTACAGCTATGATGATTCAAATTGGTTATGCGTTGGGATTAGTTTTTCTAGTTCCATTAGGAGACATTAAAGAACGCCGTAGCTTAATAATGATTATGCTATTTTGTTCGGCAACAGCACTATTCAGTCTCTCATTTTCTACAAATGTATGGTGGTTGTCAGTTAGTTCTTTACTCGTTGGAATAACTTCTATTACTCCGATGTTAATTGTTGCGCTGGCAGCTCATTTAGCAAAACCAGTAAAAAGGGGTCAAGTAATTGGGAATGTCCATGAGTGGGCTATTAATCGGTATTTTATTATCTCGTATGTTTAGCGGAATCATAGGATCCATTTTAGGATGGCAAGATGTTTACAGAATAGCTGCTGCAATGATGATATTACTGATCCTTATATTCAATTTATGTTTTCCAAAATCTGTCCCTAATACAGTAATGAGTTATAGAAAATTACTTAAATCTCTTTTTGTCCTATTACGAACTCAGCCAACTTTACAGGAAACATCACTAATTGGTGCAATGATGTTTGCTACTTTTAGTGCTTTTTGGACTACACTTTCTTTTTTCCTTAAATCACCTGTATACAATTTAGGTGCTCAAACTGCAGGAATATTTGGATTAGTAGGAATTATAGGAGCTTTAGCTGCTTCTGTAGTAGGAAGAATTGCTGATAAAAGAAATCCTCGTTTCACCTTATCTATAGCTATTTCAATCTCTGCTTTATCATATATTTGTTTTTTATTTTTTGGATACCAAATGTGGGGACTGATTATTGGAGTAGTATTACTTGATTTAGGTATTCAATCTGGTCAAGTTTCCAATCAAGCTCGTATTAATGATTTAGATGCCACAGCTCGTAATCGTAATAATGCCGTATACATGACTTTTTACTTTTGTGGTGGTGCTTTGGGTTCATTTTTAGGGACGTTCTTTTGGGGATTTTGGGGATGGACTGGAGTATGTTCTATTGGAATAATCTTTCAAATAATTGCAGTGATAATTCATATATTAGGTATAAAACATGGATAAAAAAATGTAAGTTATTAACTGAATTTATATTTTAGTTACAATTAATAAAACAACTAAATGAAATGATTATACTATTTCTTAAAAACTGTGTCAAAAACAATTTATGCATCTCATTTATGAAGAATGAATAGACCAACACAAAATATTTTGATAAAATGTATATAATAAACATGTTTTTAATGAATAAGAACCTATGTTCTGGTAAATACTAATAATAAAGTAAGATGTTATTAGGAGGAAGATGATATGCCGGAAGATAGAGTCCATCATGAACATGACGTAGGCTACAAGTATATATTTTCTCACAAGGAAACATTTCTGGAACTGCTGCATGGTTTTGTCAAAAAGGACTGGGTTAATTTAATAAAAAGTGAAGATTTGATGTTAATTGACAAGTCGTATATACTTGAAGATTTCAGCGAAGAGGAATCAGATATAGTGTATAGGGTAAATGTACAGGGTCAGGATGTAATATTTTATATACTGCTTGAGTTTCAGTCAAGTGTAGATTATAGAATGCCAATGAGACTGCTGTTTTATATAGTGGAGATATGGAGGGAGATATTGAAAAATACTCCCAGAAATGACAGAAGAAAAAAAGACTTCAAGCTCCCTTCAATTATTCCAATGGTGCTTTATAACGGAAAGAACACATGGACTGCTTATAGAAATTTTAAAGATGTATTGAGCGGCAGCAAACTTTTTGAAGAAAATGTAGTAGATTTCAGGTATATGCTGTTTGATATTTATAGATATGATGAAAGGTATCTTGAAAATATGGCAAATATGGTCTCTACAGTATTTTTGCTTGACAAGGAAATAAGCAGGGAGGATCTTATCAGGAGACTCAGGCTGACTGCATATGTGTTGAAGAAGATAACTCCTGAGCAATTTGATATATTAAAGACATGGTTAAAAGGCATAATGAGGCCAAGATTAGACAGTGAATCTAAAATAAAAATAGAGGAAATATTAGAAAAATCAGGCCAGGAGGAGGTGGATTCCATGGTATCTAATCTGGGAAAAACTATAGATAATATTATAAGGGAAGGTAAAAAGACAGGACTTGAGGAAGGTAGAAAGCAAGGAAGAAAAGAGGGCAGAAAAGAGGGTAAATCAGAACTGATTATTAAAATACTTATAAAGAAGTTCAAAAATCTTCCTGATGGGTATGCTGATAAAATAAGCAATTTGCCGGATGAAACTTTGGATGTTATAGCTACAGATATATTTGATATTGATAAGATGGAACAACTTGAGAAATATTTTTAGAAATTGGGATGTATCTGGATTTGTATGAATCGAATCAAGGTACGGTTATTTTTATGTATTCAAATACAAGAACATGCATGGCAATAAGTATTTCAGTCATTTTGTCTGAATATTAATGGTAATTAGTTAAATGAAATATATAAGATTTTAACTGCAGGCGGTACTGTTTGTTGTAGTACTGTCTTTTTTGGTATTTTCAAAAAACAATTTGTGGAAAGTGGTAAATTTGGTGAGGCGAAGCGTTACCTTTGAAATTCACTACATTTTTCAGATTTACTTTATAGATTTTTCAAACTAATTTTATCAATAAATCCACATGAATAATTGTTATGCGAATCTATTTCTATTCCTAGTATATAAATCTCATCTCTCTGCCCCTTGAGAATATCATAAAATTTATTTTTTCTTACTGCGTCTTTAACTTGTTCAGCACTATAATAATACCAGTATAAAACTCCAACTATGCATCTGCAATCATCTCCAATTATTTCTATAGTAATTGGATTAGTTGCTTTTTCATTAAACATTTTATCTTTAAAATGTTTAATTTGTTTTTCTATCCCCTGCTGCCCTTTATATGATATATCTAGTAATGAAATCTCCTCATCAATAGAATTAGGAGAAATTTTCCTGAATTTCTAAATTCCATCCATAAATAACTTAGTTCTATTACATTTTGGTTTTATTAATTTATTAAAATAGTATTCATCAATTTCCTTAGAAATTCCCATAAAAGGAGCCACATGCTCTTTATTATCAAAATTTAAATTTAAACCCGATTTTAAGTACATTCCTAGCAAGTCTAATTCATCCGCCGTATATTTAAGATTTCTATCAATTATTGTTCTCTGCCTTAAGTAATGTATAACTTCAGCCTCCATATCTAAAATATCAAATATTACCGCTAAATGACATAATTGTATATGTGGAATAATTATATCTTTTTTGTCTCCATTTAATTCTTGAAACCATTGTAATTGCGAATTTCCTAGACTCTCCATTCCATTAATAGAAACACTTAAGCATACATATTGGTTTATATTTAATAAAGATATATCGTTATTTGCACCATGCTTCTTTTTTAGCGATATTTGTTTGCCTTTATTCTCCATTAGAAATTTTTTGAATCCATTTGCCTGCTTAGCTGATTTTAAAATAAGCTTTGCCATATTTTTTTTAGCATTATTTATATCACCCTCACTACTTTTCCAATAGCTATTGGAAAATATCTCACAACTAGTAAACTTTGATTTAAAAAGTTTTAATATCTCATCCTCCAAAAAAGCGCCCTTATATTTGTTATACTTTTCCATTAAGGATTGTTTATCTTCTATTAAATATTCTAAAATTTCTTTAATTCTTCCAAGAAACGCTTCTGTTATTGGGAAAAAGTATTTACCATCATCATATTGCCCTTTGAAATGAGAAATATGATACTACTTCTAATGTGTTTAAATCTTGAATTAATGTTATAAATTCTTCAAAATATTGATGGTACTTACCCATCTCCATATTATAATACTTTTAAAAACTCTATATTCATTAATATCCCCCTTAAACTTGAGGTATCTCCTTCATACCCAAATAAATATTGATTAAAATCCTTTAATATTATCATAAGTAACTTATTAAATCAAATATTATCTGTTTTATATAACTATCTTTAAATCTATAATAATCATTTACAACTGTAATTCTTCTTTAAAGTCATGACGCATCTTTTCTACTATGTCTAACCTGTCTTTAAATACTTTTGGAAATTTACTTTTAAACTCTTGAATATCTTCACACATTTCCATAAACATAATTATTCTATCAATATAACTATCAACCTCTTTTTCCTGCAAAAGTTAAAAGCCACGTTGAATATTACTTCAACGCGGTCTTTATAAACGATAACCTTTTATATTGTTCCTCTATGTATGTATTTATTTTTTCTACTAATTATTAGGTTAGTCTTTAGCTGCCCCTTATATGCAACTTCAGTTCTTCAATTTATACGGCTCTAAGCAAAAAACCGTACTGGATTTCTCCAATACGGTCATTATGTATCGTGGGTTTCAATGGTGGAGGCGAGGGGAGTCGAACCCCTGTCCGAAAGCAGAAACGCCTGAGCATCTCCGAGTGCAGTCCTTAATTTAAAATTCCCTCTTTCAGACGCCTAAGGACAGGCTTCTGAATTCAGTAGCTTCATAAATTCCGTTTCCGGGTCAAAGCTTTCCCGGACTCGGTACCCCGCTGTCGGCGCCAGGTTCCAGATCGCGGGAAATCTGGACTGACGGTTAGCAGACTATGCTGCTAAAGCTAATTCTTCGTTATTGTTTGCGTTTATATTTAATCCCATAGTTTTTTAACGCGGGTCCACAGGTTCCCTCGACTCGCTTCTCAGACCCAACTTGCCCCCGTCGAAGCCAAATACGCCCCCATGTAAAAAGGTGTTGCACCGATTGAATATCCAGTGCAGTTTTTAATTATAACATCTAATCAGCAATATGTCAAAAAATATTTGAGATTTTTATATCACCGCGGAATCTTACATGCATATTTTATTAATATATCGATTAATCCGGGGGAAAGTATATGAGTGTTATACTTACAAATCTGCATTTTATATATCTTGTTTTCATAATTATAATAATTGCAGCAATGGTGATGAAAAGAGATATATCTTTAATATGCATAGCTGGTATCTTTATTCTTGGAATATTTGCAACAGCCTCTGTATCCAAATCCGTAATGGCAATATTCAATAGCCTTGTTTATGCTACCAAAGAACTCATGCCCACCATATTTATTATATCCATAATAACAGCAATGAGCAAAGTGCTTATGACAGCAGGTATAAACAGACAACTGGTAAAGCCTTTTGAAAAAGTTATAAAGTCATCTTCGGCGGCGTATTGGGTTATAGGATTGATTATGATGGTGCTCTCCTGGCTGTTCTGGCCATCACCTGCAGTAGCGCTTATAGGAGCGTTGTTTCTTCCAATAGCAAAAAAAGTGGGACTGCCGGCTATAGGTGCAGCAGTTGCAATGAACCTGTTCGGACATGGTATAGCACTATCCAGTGATTTTATAATACAGGCGGCTCCGAAGCTTACGGCTGATGCTGCAGGGATACCGGTATCAAAAGTAATATGGGCAAGTGTTCCACTGACAATTGTAATGGGAGTTGTTACTACGGTAAGTGCTTTTTACATGCTTAAGAATGATATGAAAAATGGGAAAGTGGATATGAAATTTGAAATAGAGGATGAAGCAGATGATGAGTCCGGCCTGCCGATATCGGAAAAATTGAGCAAGATACTGGCAGTTACGGTAATTGGAACTTTTATTTTGGATATAGTTATCATGTATATCTACAAGTTTCAGGGCGGTGATGCTACGGCTCTCATAGGAGGAACTGCAGTATTTATTCTGAGTCTTGTCTCAGCAATTGCATATAGGGGAAAATGTCTTGAAATGATTACTGGAGATATTGTGGAAGGTCTGCAGTTCGGCTTTAAAATATTCGGAGTGGTTATTCCAATAGCAGCATTTTTCTATCTGGGTGATTCGGCATTTAATGAAATGTTCGGGAAGGTACTGCCGCAAAACTCCAGCGGTATAGTAAACGATCTTGGAGTTGCACTTTCAAATACAGTACCTTTGAATTCACTTATGGCATCTGGAACCCTCACTTTGGTAGGGGCTATAACAGGACTTGATGGTTCGGGATTTTCAGGTATATCACTGGTAGGTTCCGTAGCTCATATGTTTTCCATTCCCCTTGGCGGTGGAACAGCTGTACTGACTGCCATGGGTCAGATAGCTGCCATATATGTGGGAGGGGGAACTATAATTCCATGGGCTGTAATACCTGTTGCGGCCATATGCAAGGTGGATGTGTTCGAACTTACAAAGAGAAATTTAAAACCTGTAATACTGGGACTTGTTGTGACAAGTATATTTGCGGTATTTCTCATATGACAACTTATAAAATGTAGTTGACAAATCGAGCTTATATTTGTATATTTCTAAATATAACGTATTGTTGACAGGAGAATATACTATGGATGATAATATTTATAGAAACAGATGGAAAATACTTGCTGTAGTTTTGATGTCACCTTTTATGGGTACCATAGACGGCAGTATTGTAAATATAGCACTTCCGGTTATGGCAAAACATCTGGGAGTAGGAATAAACAGCATACAATGGGTGGTCACAAGTTATCTCATAGTAATATCAGCTTTTATACTCATATTTGGAAAGCTCTCTGACAGGTTTGGAAAGGTGATTATTTTCGACTATGGTTTTCTTATATTCGGGCTTGGTTCATTTTTGTGCGTAATTTCACAAAATATAAGTTTTCTAGTCTTTTCACGAATAGTTCAGGCTTTGGGGGCTGCGATGTTCATGTCCGTAAACCAGGCTATAATAGCTGCAACTTTTCCAAAGGGAGAAAGAGGAAGGGCACTTGGCATTATGGGAAGTACTGTGGCTATTGGAAGTATGATAGGCCCGCCGGTCGGGGGAATTATGGTACAGGTATTCAACTGGCAGTCCATATTTTTGATAAATATTCCAATAGCTATTTTTGCATTTGTTGCCGGAAAATTTGTACTCCATAAGGAGAAAATAGAAGAAAAAGCTCTGAATTTCGATTCGAGAGGTGCGCTTCTGTTTGTAATTTTCATAGTTTTTGTTTTCTGGGCATTTTTGAGTGGAGAAGAACTGGGATGGAACAACGGAAAAATAATTTTAGGTTTTATTATAGGAATAATTTGTGGTGCAGGTTTCTATTTTACGGAAAAACGTGTAAAAGATCCAATGGTGGATTTGTCAATGTTCCATGACAGACTTTTTGATATAAGTATACTTTGCGCATTTATCTCTTTTTTGTGCATGTTCTGTGTAAATATAATTCAGCCTTTTTATCTTCAAAGTGCCATGAAAATATCACCGGCTGTGTCCGGGATAATCATGCTGGCGCTTCCAATAAGCATGGCAATATTTGCACCTATAAGCGGTTATGCGGCTGATAAGATAGGACCGAAGATGCTTACGGTATTTGGACTCTTGATTATGTCTGCGGGTCTGTGTGAAATGGCTTTTCTGAATTTGGAATCAAGCTATTTGAGCATGGCCCTTGGAGTTGCCGCCATTGGAGTAGGAAATGGAATGTTCCAGTCTCCGAATAATACTATCATTATGTCCCTGGCACCAAGGAATAAACTGGGTATAGTGGGAAGTATAAATGCACTTGTGAGAAATATAGGCATGGTATCTGGTATAACTTTTTCTGTCGCTCTTCTCTATAACAGAATGAGCAGTAAAATGGGCTATAAAGTTACAGGGTTCATACAGGGGAGGCCGGACGCTTTTCTGTATGGTATGAAGGTAGTGTATTTGTCCGCAGCCTTCATATGCATACTGGGGATGATTCTGACTGTTGTTAGAATTCAAAGTGAAAAGAAAAAAGGTATCTCTTGATGGAAGCTGACCCATTTTAGAGATACCTTTCTTATTTTAACCTACACGGCGTAATTTTTTTGTATTAAAGTTCTCCTGTATAATATCAATAACTTGTATTAGATTATCCGCTTTTGCAAATATTTTGGACATGAATTCATCTGGTATGTTGATCAGATCCGGAATCCATATGGGCTTTATTTTGGCGCTTAATGCAGCTTTTATACCATTTAGGGAATCTTCCAGTACTATGGTATTATTGGGAGATATATTGAATTTTTCGCAGCACTTTAAAAATATTTCAGGATTTGGTTTGCTCTCTTTGATATCTTCCCCGCTTATTATGAAGTTTATATTTCTAACAGCTGCCTTTTGCAGATTGTATTTTATATTGATCATTTTACTTGAAGAAGCAACTGCTATTTTTATATTGTTCTTTTTAAGAAATGCAATTATATTCATCAAACCATACTTTATGGGAATTCCCCGATTTTCAATGATATCGTGGGCACTTTTCTCTCTATATGCAACCGCTTCTTCATAGGGGAAATCCTTTCCGAAGGCATTAAAAAAAGTTCTGCGGGCAGCCTTGCTGCTTGCTCCTGTTATTTTTTCAAATATTTCATCTGAAAACTCGTAACCGTTTATCTTCCCGAATTTTCTGTAAGCTGACTTGAAAAGTCTTTCTGTATCGAACATTACTCCATCCATATCGAATATCACCAATTGTAGATTTGTCATAATTGTAGTTATTCCTTTCATTCAGTTCAGATTTAATTACATATTAGTATATATTAACTTTAATGAATGGTGCAAGTATGATTTTATTGATTATCTTTCAATTAAAACGTCACCGCCTGTTTTGTTAAAGGTTTTTATGAACTCATCCGTTAATTTTTCTATAGTATCTTCCATATTTATGGATCTTATAAAGTCCCAGCCAAGCCACTTGAATTTGAAACCGTCGGGTACGTTGTTGTCAACATAAGGATTCAGGGAAGGATACATATTATCTGCACACTTTGTTCCAAATTCAGAACCCAGCAGGGAGTCCGACAATACACTTAGCTCCTCAAGTTTTGATTTCTTTGCTACAATACATGATGGACCTATCATCGCGCCATCCTCCGGACATATGATCTGTAAATTAGGCTTGCTCGGGCAGGCATTTGCAAAAAACCATGGGATTATATAAATTGCCGCACCACTGCTGCTTGACATGGCTGCAGATTTGGCCATTTCAGCTGGATGCCAGGTATTTTTGGAGTTTTCTGCAAGTGCATTTATGCCGTCAAGTCCGAATTCTTTATAGTAATATAGAAGCTGATCTTCATGAATATCCCCGTCACATCCTCCTATTATCAGTTTACCTTTATATATAGGGTTTAGAAGATCTCCCCACGTTCTTGGTACTGGAAGATCACCAAGTTTGTTTTTATCAACAAGCATTACCTCTGTAGATATGGAGTACATGGAGAATACACCTTCAGGATCGATTAACCCAAGTCCCTCAAGAGAATTGTTTATATTGCTGATCTGAGTTGATTTGAAAAGTCCCTTGGCTGCAAAATTGTCCAGTATATTGCTCCTGAACATATTCTTGAAACCCAGGCATGTGAACATATCAGGAAATTCATCAAAGTTTGGTGTTTTCAGTATTTTTTCTATCTGCTCTTTGCTGTGGCATCCTGTTGGTATATAACATTTTAATTTTTTCCCTGTTGAATTCTTGTATTCATTAAGAGTGCTTTCCAAATTTTCTCTAAAAATTTGTTTCATTGGGCAGCTGGTCAGGCCTATGAAGTTAAGACTTTTAAGATTGTTATCTTCTGTGATAAATGTACTTTCCAGAGTTTTACTCATAAAATTTGCCTCCCTTAAAAATAATTCTGAATTTTCATATATGGATTGATACTTATATTATAAAAATTATTTATATGCAGTTCAATACTTTTTGCTTAAATTAATTATTATTATATCACAATAAAGAGGTATATATTAATAAAATAGCATTCATAAACTGCTATAAAACATTGACTATGACCCATATAAGTATGAAGCTAAGTATTAAACTTATATTGCAAACTGTTCCTACAAGCCTTTTGTCATAATTGAATTCAACAGCATATGGTATAACTGCCATGCCTACGGGAAGAGTAAGGCCTATGAGTACGGTATACTTGAATAGTTTGTCAAAAGGCAGAATTGTGAAAAATAGTATTCCAATAGCTAGTCCACATATGTACCTTATAGATAATACTTTCAGTATATTTTTCCTGTAGGTTTTATCTATATTGAAGTTGAGACATATACCAAGAAGAAGCAGGGACAGTGGCATGTTGCCTTTCTCTAATATTTTACAGATATTTACTACCGGTTCAGGGTAGTGCAGACCGCATATATTTATAATCAGTGTAATTGCATAACACATAAGTGGAATTGAAGTTAATAGTTTTCTTGCTGTAATTCTAATATTTACAGGTTTGTCATTTGCGGAAAAACAATTTGCTATGATGTAGCATGTTACAAACATGGTTATTGAATTACCCATGTCAAACATTCCAAAATATTTTAGACCGCTGTATCCCCATAGGGCTTCCACTACTGGATATGCAAACAGTCCTACATTAAAACCGGGAAGCATCATTGAAAAGGCCCCCCTTGATTTTTTACCTTCATTTTTGAAAACTGGAATTGCTATTATACACATCAGTATCCCGAACAATAAACTTATTACAGCCAAAAAAATGAGAGAGATATCCAGTTTCATAGTATTGAATGTACTTATTATCAAAGCGGGAAGAGTAATATTGAATATGATTCTAGATACCCCATCTCCATCTGATTCCTTGATTATATTTAATCTTTTGAATATATAGCCAAGTCCTATGATCAATAAAAATAATATGAATTGATTATTTACGTTTTCCATCTTGAAGCACATCCTATCTATGTAAATTATTTTGGCAATTTGTATATTATTATAATTCTGCGAATACTATATATCAATATGGAAATCAGCATTAATAAAAAATACATTGGTGAAATTAAAATCACCAATGTATTTTTGAATGTGACTATTTGAGATTCAAAGCAGTATCTGCCGCCTGCATATCCATTTGGAACTGTCGTTCTGGATCATGGGCATTATAGAAGCCTTTGCTTACCATATATTCTGTAATTTTCTCATGCATGCATATGGCATCATCCAATTGTTTTTTCAAAACATTTCTAACTTCCTGTGAAGCTGTTTCTGAAATGGCAGAAGCGTAATTTTTCATACTTGCCTTTGTGAATGCCAGTAAATCAGCAGCTATCATTTGATCATTCATTTTTACACCCCTTTTCTTATTGCTCTGATGTTATACAGGGTTTCCTGCCAGAGCCTTTTTTGCCAGATCGGATTTCTGCATCAATGTTTTCAATTCCGTAATTTGAGTTCTTGTTTTGGTTATGTCATCCTGTAAAATCTGTTTCAACTGGGGATCAGTAACCTGTGAAATCGCACTAGTTGCCTTTGTAAGACAAAGACTTTTGGAAGAAAGTATTTCATGAAGCTCCATTGATTCACGTGGAGTAATTGTCTGTTGTGTCATAAATATCGCCTCCTTATTTGTACAATTTTATTGTTACCCGAATATAAATAAATATGATATCATGTTTTAGGTAATATTCGTATAAATATGAAAAAATTTACTTGTATATAAATTGATATAATGTAAAACATATGTTTATGAAAAGGAGATTTATAATTTATGGATTGCTTGGATGGTGTACGGAAATAGTTTGGACTGGTTTTGGATCGCTGCTTCAGGGAAATTTGAAGTTGACTGCTTTTACATATATATGGATGTTCCCCATATACGGAATGGCGATTCTGCTTGAACCCATACATGATAGAATCAGGCATTGGCCGGTTGTCTTGCGGGGAGGTGTTTATACACTGGTTATTTTTTTTATGGAATATAGTACTGGCCATCTGATAAAATTATTGATAGGAGCTTGTCCATGGAATTACGGAAGCTGTCCTTATTCCATAGGAGGCATTATAAGGCTTGATTTTATACCGGTATGGTTTGTAGCAGGACTTTTGTTTGAAAAGGTGCATGATATGCTTATGGAATTTACTGTTGTAAAGAGGGGTTCCTGATTTATAGTTTGGATCTGGAAAAATAGGAGGGCTAGAGTTATGATTTATGGAGGGGAGGTGTTTTAAAATTGTGCATAAGAAATTGAGGGTTACGAGAAGAAAAAGTATTTATGATTTTATAGGAAAACTTACAGGGAATCTTTCATATGATGATTTCTTTGAAAAAGGCAAAGTGGGTTTTGACGCAACGGAAATAGCACGGAACTTGAATATGGACAGGAGTAATACGAGTAGGGAGTTGAATATTCTGGTAAAAGAGGACAGGATAATCAAAATTTTAGGGAAACCTGTATTGTACGTACAAAAAGATGCATTGGAGCAGATGTTACATAAGAGGATAGATAAGGTCGTATTTGTGGACAAAGAGGAATTAAAAAAACATTTGAGAAACTGCTTGCATACTTATCCTGAAGATAAGAGGATCAAAGATGTAAATAAGGGTTCTCCTAATAATATATTCGACAGTATAATTGGAGCCAAGTACAGCCTTAAAAATCCGGTAAAACAGGCAATTGCAGCTATAGTATATCCACCCCAGGGGCTTCATACACTTTTAATCGGGCCGACTGGTGTAGGAAAGACAACTTTTGCAGAAATAATGTACAGATATGCTATAGAAATAGGAAGATTGAAATCGGATTCTCCATATATAGTTTTTAATTGTGCTGATTATGCAGGGAATTCCCAATTGCTTCTATCCTATCTTTTTGGACATGTTAAAGGTGCCTTCACAGGGGCCGATAGAGATAAAAAAGGATTAATTGACTCTGCAGATGGAGGGATACTGTTTCTTGATGAAGTTCACAGGCTTCCGCCTGAAGGACAGGAAATGCTTTTTTCGCTAATTGACAGAGGCAAATTTAGAAGACTCGGAGAATCGAATAGCATACATAAAGCCAGAGTATTGATTATAGCAGCTACAACTGAAGATCCAGACAAGACAATCTTGAAAACTTTTTTGCGGAGAATACCTTGTGTAATAAAACTTCCGGGATTATCGGAGAAACCTATTAAGGAGAGAATGGAACTCATATGCAGCTTTTTTAAAGAAGAGTCGAAAAAGATAAAACTACCTGTGACTGTAACAACAGAAGTATTAAAGTTATTTTTACTATATAATTGTACAGGTAATATTGGTCAACTTAGAAATGATATACAATTGGCCTGTGCCAACGCATTTGTAGAGTATATAACAGAAAACAAAAACAAGATATATGTTAAGCTGTCACAGATGACAGATAGATTCAAGGAAGGTATTTTTACATTGAATGGAAAAAGGGAGGAAATAATAAAGAACTTTGATATTGATGCTTTTGGTGATTTAACTTTTGATGGGGTAAATTCTCAAATAGACAGTAATCTTGAAAAAATATTGATACATGATGATTACAGAACCGAAGAGGATTTTTATGAAAGTATATTGAACAATTCCAGGGAATATTTTGAACAGGGGAAGTCAATTCAGCAGATAAAGAAAACTATCAATAGTCAGGTCAGGAAATATTTTAATGAGCATTATCAAAGTAAAAATGAGCTTACTGGTAAACAACAGGAATCGATTTTATTTAAAATCGTACCAAAAAAAATAGTAAATATAGTAAGTGAAATATTGAGAGATGTATCGAAAGATCTTGAAATATCCATTGATCAAAAGGTTGTGTATAGTCTTGCTCTTCATATAGAAACTTTGATAGAAAGAATTAAATCGGGAGGACAATATGTAAGGGCAGCTCCTTCGTCAATGGATTCTGCTAAACTGATTGATGAGTATAAAATTGCAGAAAAAATTAAAAATAGGTTGGAGAAAGGTTTGGATATAAAAATACCAGAAGAAGAAGCTGCTTTTATGTCTATGTTTTTATATGCTTTAAAGACAAGTAATGGTCAGAATTACATAGGTGTATTGGTACTGGCACATGGGGATTCCACTGCAAGCAGCATGGCAAAAGTTGCAAATGAGCTTCTTGAGATAAACCATGTCAGAGCTATAGATATGCCATTGAAGGCCAATGTCAATGATATTTTAAGCAAGGCAGAGAATATGGTTGAGCGAATTGACAATAAAAAGGGAGTATTGCTTTTAGTAGATATGGGATCTCTTACGACATTTTCAGAAATAATTACTGAAAAGACCGGAATACCTACAAGAACAGTTAAAATGGTAAGTACACCTATGGTTATAGAAGCAGCAAGGAAATCCATGATGCCTAACATGAAACTTGATTTGCTGGTTGAAGAAGTTAATAGTGCAAGTACTTTTATAGGTCAGGGAATTGAAATAGAGAGGGAATCCAAATCAGAACAGAATAATGATTTGAAAATGGAAGCTGATTATTTTAGCTTTGATGAAGATAGAATGATGAACCTATTGGAAGAAGTACTTACTTTTTTAAACCCAAGAAAAGCATATATACTGTTAAGTCAGGTGTACGCTGAAATTTTAAAGAAGCTAAATATACAGGACGACAAAGGTTTGAAGATCAAATTTATATTTCATTGTATAAGTATGCTTGAAAGGGTAATTAAAGGTGAACCGCTGCAATATAGAAAATTATCTAGCTTGAAAGAAAATGGACAGCATACCTTTTTGATATTAAAATCGAGTTTCCAGATCGTAGAGAATGCTTTTGGCATTATGATACCTGATTCAGAATTTGCATATATAGTAGAAATGTTAAATATATACAAGTAACATTATACACAGATTGTAAAAATATTGTTACACACATATTAAAAGATATATATTGTGAAAACGGTTTTAGAAAAGACCGTTTTTTATTTGCGCAAATGTGTTTAAATCAATGTATCGTAAGCTTTTTACACAGTTGTCAGTATATTTATTGGCACCATTTTTGCTGTTAAAGTAGGTAAGCTATTGAAAGGAGGATAGAAAAATAATGATAGGAGTATTGGTTGTAACACATGGTGATTTTGCAAAGGGATTGTTGAACAGTGTGGAGCTTATTATGGGAAAACAAAAAAAATGCAAGTGTTTTGGACTATATCATGGTGACAGTATAGAGCTATTCGGTAAAAAAGTACTTGACAGTATAATTGAATTGGATGAAGGAGAAGGAGTTTTGGTATTCTCTGATTTATACTGTGCCAGCCCATATAATACTACTGCGGTAAACAGCAAATATCTAATTCACCATAAATATAGATCTATTTGTGGGATAAATTTGCCAATGATATTGGAGGCGTTAAATATGAGAAATTCCATGAAGTTGGACGAATTAGCGGAATATGTGATGAAATGTGGAAAGGATGGTATAAAAGAATTTTTCGATGAAATGAAAAAAGCCAATATAAAAAATTATAGGAGATGATTATATGGTAAATATAGTGCTGACAAGAATAGATGACAGGTTGATACATGGACAGGTTATGACAGCCTGGCTGCATTATACACAGGGTAATAAAATTGTCATTGTTGATGACGGGGTTGCTGGAGATACGTTCTTAAAATCTATTTTACAGGTAGCAGTACCGCCCGGAGTAAAGTTGGATGTCTTCGACATAGAGTCTGGTGCAAAATTTCTAATGGGTGAAGACAATGGAGACAGAATAATACTGCTTGTTAAAACACCAGATACAGTATATAGGCTTATCCAAAATGGAGTGCACCTTAAAGAGCTGATTATAGGAGGGATGGGAGCGAATGTAAAGAGAAAGAAATTATATAAGAATATATCCGCATCTGATGAAGAAAAAGACATATTGAAGCAAGTAATCCAGAAGGGAGTTGATGTAAGAATACAGATTATTCCTGAAGACAATGCGGTAAAAGTAGAAAAGTTTTTGTAAAAAGGAGAGGATGTCAATGCAGATTCATCTTTGGCAAGCAGTATTGATAGGGATTATTTATTATTTGGGTTATATTGGAACACCTTGGTTGACTCTTATGGGAGGCACGACTGTTATGAGACCGCTTGTTGGAGGTACACTAGTAGGGATTGTTCTTGGGGATCCGGTGCAAGGATGTATAATTGGAGCAGCAATAAACCTTCCATATTTAGCCTTTATAACTGCAGGAGGTACATCACCAGTAGATCCAGGATTGGCAGGCATACTTGGAACTGCACTTGGAATAGCTGCGAATGTTTCTCCAAATGTTGCGATTACTCTTGCTATACCGCTAGGATTGTTGGGAACTATAGTTTGGGTAACTCATATGACTATTGATATAGCATTTGTTCATATGGCCGACGTCGCAGCAGAAAAAGGAGAGCTTAAAAAGATAATTTATCTCTACCACATAATTCTTCCTCAAATTTGTATATTTTTACTTTGTGTAATTCCAGTTACTCTTGCTTCATATTTTGGCTCGGGTGCAGTTAAGGGAGCTATTGATACTTTAGGAGGAACGCCACTTCATATATTGACGGTTATAGGAGGAATATTACCTGCATTAGGTATTGCAATGAATTTAAAGGCAATAGGGAGAAAAGAAACAATATTATTTTTTATGTTAGGATTTCTTTCATTAAGCTATTTTAAATTGACAGTACTTGTAATTTCGGTATTTGCATTTATAGTGGCCTACATTTATACTCAGCTTTTGATGTTGCGAGAAGGGGGGAATGCATGATGCAGGAGGTTGATAAGAAAACTAAAAAACTCAGTAAAAAAGATGTAATTAAAGCTTTTTGGAGATGGACATTCTTTTCACATTCAAATTACAATTATGAAAGATTGCAATCTACAGCAATGGTTCACTGTCTCGCTCCGATAATTAAGAAGTTGTATAGAGATGATGAGTCAGAGTTTAAAGCAGCAATAAAAAGACATATGGAATTTTTCAACACTGAGCCCAATTTTGGTGGAGTAATACATGGAATGGTAATAGCTATGGAAGAACAAAGAGCCAATGGAGAGGCTATAAGTGATGAGATGATAAATGGACTTAAAACTGGATTGATGGGACCATTTGCGGGAATTGGAGATACTCTAGTGCAGGGAACTCTTGTACCTATATTGCTTTCATTCGGGATAAGTTTAGGTTCAGAGGGAAATTTATTGGGACCTATATCGTATTCAGTATTAATAATGGGTATCACGATTTCTCTAGCATATTATATGTGGATGCAGGGATATAAACTTGGACGGGAAGGAATTCAAAAAATATTGGCAGGTAATTTACTCAAGAAGGTTATGACGATGGCTACGACAATGGGAGCAATAGTTCTGGGTGCATTATCGGCAAATTTTGTACAGCTTACAACATATGTCAATTTGAAGATGGGTGCAAGTGGTTTAAGTATACAAAAAGATGTACTTGATAAACTTTTGCTGAATCTACTGCCTTTGATAATAACATTATTATCGTTAAAACTGCTAAATAAAAAATTCAAGGCTACAACAGTATTGGCTATTCTTATAGCAATAGGAGCAGTAGGAGGAATTTTGGGAATATGGTAAATTATCAAAATTATTAAAAAGGAGACGTTGAAATGAAAAAAAGATGGTATAACATTTTTAAAGAAAAGGATAATAAGGCATTTGTTTTAGCTATGGATCATGCTTCTTCGATGGATGTTACTGGTATATTGACAGATCCCGGCGAAATAATTAAAAAAGCCAAAAGTGGAGGAGTAGATGCTATACTTACTACCTATGGAGTTGCAAAAAAGTACAGTAATGAAATAGGAAGCATGGGGTTGATACTTAGAATAGATGGAGGGATTACGTCTATTCATCCAGATAGACAGGTAATGAACAATGTAACGTCAACTTTTTCAGTAGAAGATGCTGTAAAGATAGGAGCAGATGGAATTATGAGCATGGGTTTTGTGGGGCTTGAAGATGAGGATAAAATGATTCAAATGCTCTCAAAAAATGCTTCGGAAGCTGATAAGTGGGGTCTCGTGTTTGGAGCAGAAATGATTCCTGGCGGATTTAAGGAAGAATCGAAAAGAACACTTGAAAATATTGCATTTTCAGCAAGATTGGGTGCCGAATATGGAGCGGATTTTGTAAAGACCTGCTATTCAGAGGAAAGTAACTCAGAGGAATACAGAACGGTAGTAGAAAATTGTTATAGACCAGTTCTAATTTTAGGAGGGGGAAAATCAAAAAATGCAAGGGATCTATTTACTATGATAAAAAATGCTATGAAATCAGGTGCAAGAGGAGTAGTAATGGGACGAAATATATGGAACAACAAAAATATTGATAAATATTGCAGAGCGATTTCAATGATTATACATGAAAATGCAGACGTAGAACAAGCTTTGAAGGAATTATAGAGGGGATGATATTAATGAAAGCAGCAGTATTCACAAATGTTGGGGAAATAGAGATACAGGATATAAAAACACCGGAACCTAAACTTGATGAATTGCTTGTTGAGTTGAAGGCAAGTGCCATTTGTACATGGGAACAAAGAGTATATCAAGGAATTAACAAAGTCAAATTTCCATTTATAGGTGGTCATGAACAATCAGGTATAATTGTGAATATCGGTTCAGAAGTGGACAGTTCTGTATGGCATATAGGGGACAGGGTGGTTGTTGGACTGCTGACATCATGCGGTGAATGTTATTACTGTAGAAAAGGTGAGGAAGGAAGCTGTGAAAACTTTGCTTCTGAAAAATTGGTGGGAGGACTTTCTGTACCTGGAATAGGAGGATTTGCACAGTATCTGGCAGTCAAGACCAGAAATGTTTTTAAAATTCCTGATAAACTCAGTTTTGAAGCAGCAGCTCTAACTGAACCGCTGTCATGTGTTATTCACAGTATAGAAACAGCTGATATTAAATTGGGACAAAATGTTTTGGTGATTGGTGCAGGTATAATGGGGGTATTTCATTCACTTTTAGCTTGGAAAAAAGGTGCCAGGGTAATAGTCAGTGAACCTGATGAGAATAGAAGAAAATTACTAAACAGGCTTGGTATCCACGAAACATTCAACCCTATTGATGAAAGTCCGGTAGATAAAATAAAAGAGCTGACGGAAGGAAGGGGAGCAGATATAATATTCAATACCACGGCAATATCTGCCATAGCACAGCAGTGCCTTGACATGATAGCTCTCTATGGGAAGATAATATTATACAGTTCATATCATCCGGATAATCCAATTGCTGTAAGTCCAAATATGTTGCATAAAAAGCTTATAAGCATCTCCGGGTCTGCCAACTCAAATTCCTCTGACTTTGCCAAAGCTGTAAAATTGCTGGGAGATGGAATTATTGATCCATCTCCGGTAATCAGTGAAATATTGGAATTTAAAGATATTGAAAAAGCTATGAAAGAAGCCATTAAACCTTCCTCTTATAGAATTGTTGTAAAATTTTAAATCACATAATAATATTGAATAAAATTAGTTAAACAAGTATAAGTCCTTATACACAGGTACATATACTTGTTTTTTATATTTATAAAGTTAGTGTAAACTTAAATAAGTCATCACTTTAAAAGGAACAAATGTTTGAATGGGTCCAACCATTTATGACCATAATAAAAATATAAAATTTATTGTGGAAAGGGATGAATGATATGGATTATAATAAAGTAGAAGACGCAGTGCTGAAAAAGGCCATGGATATATTCAGGCAGAGTGCCGTAAGTTTTTTCAATATAGGCACCAGAATAATAGCACCGGCTGAGACAGAGATAAAAAACATAGAGATAAAGACAGGATATACGGATTATCTATTCTATACGGAAGACGGATCGTACCTACATTTTGAATTCCAGACCACTGACAAAAAAGATGATATCAAAAGATTTCTTTACTATGATGCTTCTCTTTTTTATAGGGAAAAAAGAAAAGTCAGAACTATTGTAGTTTATTCTTCGGATATAGAAGATGTAGATGAATATATAGATGCAGGAACCATAAAGTATAGGATAGAACCTTTTTATATGAAGAATATAGATGGTGATGAAAGAATAGAATATCTTAAAAATAAGATACATAATGGAGAGAAACTTACCTATAATGATATATTATGCATAACATTTCTGCCACTTATGAGCGGCAGCGAAAGCAGGAGTGAAAGGGCAGTTAAAAGTATAGAATTGGCACAGAGTATAGAGGATAACGGAACAAAGCTGGAATGTACCAGCATGCTATATGCACTGCTAGATAAATTTGGAGATGAAATAAGCAGAAGAAAATTGAAGGAGATGATAAATATGACTGAAATTGGAAAAATGATAAGAGATGAGGGCAGAAAAGAAGGCAGAAAAGAAGGCAAATCAGAGCTTATTATCAAACAATTGATAAAGAAATTCAAGAAGCTGCCTGTTGGTTATACCGACAAAATAAATAGCTTGTCAGATGAAACTTTGGATGTTATAGCTACAGATATATTCAATATGGAGAAGGTGGAAGAACTGGAGAGGTATTTTTGATTCAAGGGAAAAATTCAACATAATATATAGAATATCTTACAGGAGAAAATTGAAGGAGATGTGAATTCGTTGAATATAAGTCAGGAAAATGTAGATAAAATAGTGAAATTTTTAAGTTATGAAGTTAAGCCGTATTTAATTTACATTTTTGGATCCAGTGTGAATGGAATTTATAGAGAAGACAGTGATATAGATATAGCTTTTGGCAGTGATAATAAATTTACATCTTATGAAGTCTTTATATTGGCTCAAAAACTTGCAGATATATTGAAGAGGGATGTGGATTTAGTTGATTTAAATAAAGCATCTACTGTATTCAAAGTTCAAATAATAGCTAATGGAAATTGTGTATATTGTAGTAATGATATTAGAAGAGCGTACTTTGAAATGTATGCATTTAAGGATTATCCTACTTTAAATGAAGAAAGGGAAATAATATTAAATGATATAAAAAAAAGGGGACAAATATATGAATGATGTTGTTCTGAATAAAGTATCTGTTATTGAAAGATGCATTTGAAGTATTGTTTAACAATAAAATAATAGATAAAAAGCTTATGAAAGAGTTGAAATCTATGGTTGGATTTAGAAATATAGCTGTGCATGATTATCAAACAGTGAATCTAGAAATAGTACGGGCTATAATTGAGAATCATATGGATGATTTAAAAAAATTTTCTAATTTGATACTTAAAATATGATATGGATGGAGCTATCATAAAATAAGTGAATTTGAATTTGAAATTGAATTAATAAGGAATGAAATATCCATAATTGGAGGTAAAGTATTTCTGGTGTCCAAGGGATACCCATTGTAACCGACTCTTGAAATACTTTAAATATAATATAGAAATGGTCGAGTATCTCAACGGATAACCGGCCCTTTTTTTATTTAGAGATAAAGATGAAAACATTTACGCAGTAACAATATATAAATTATGCACTAGCAGTTTTGTTATATATATGAGCATATTATATGAGCCAAACTTAGCAAACACAATGAGTCTGAAGCTATGCACTGACTTGGCATGTATTTTGCTCTATTGTTATGTGAATAATTAATAAAGATTTGGAGGAACGTTGTTATGCAGGAAGAAAGTGTACTATTACATGAAGATTTAGTTCTTATAGATTATGAAGCAGAAAATCAAGAACAACTTTTAATTAATTTATCAGAAATATTGAGGCAAAAAGGATATGTTAAAAATTCTTATGTAAAAGGTATATTGGAAAGAGAAAATACATTTCCAACTGGATTGAATACCGATGGTATTAAGGTTGCCATACCACATACGGATGCAAAACACGTCAATGTCCCTGGCATATTGATAGCCAAACTTAAAAATCCAATTGTATTTAGAGAAATGGGCAGCGACACAGGTAGAGTAGAAGCATCACTAATTTTTATGATGGCAATTAAGAACCCAGAACAACAGGTAAAGACATTAAGTAATCTCATGAATATATTCTCTAAACAAAGTATTTTAAAAGATATCTATGCATCAGAATCACCTTTGGAAGTAATAGAAAAATTAAAATTTATTATGGATTGAATTCCATAACTATTAATATTCTTTAGAATTATTTTAGAAAGGGAATGAGTATGAATGAAAAATGAATGGAAGGTTGTAGCAACTGCTGTATCATTTGGGAAATTTTATAAACAACCGGTAGAACGATTAGAAAAAGCGGGATGTAAAGTTATCCTAAATCCTTTTGGAAGACCTTTTACAAAAGCTGAAATGATAGAATATGCATCTGATGCAGATGCATTGATTGTTGGAAATGATAAAGTTCCAGGTGATGTTATAGATCATTTTACTAAAATGAAAGTTATTGCAAAGCATGGTGTAGGAGTAGATGCAATTGATAAAGAAAAGGCACATGATATGGGGATTATTGTAACAAATGCACCTGGTACGAACAAAGAAGAAGTAGCAGATTGTGCAATGGGATTTATATTGATGATTGCAAGAGATTATTACAGGGCAATAAGAGAAACAAAAAATAAAGAATGGATTAAACGCCCTGGTATTAGTCTTTATAAAAAAACTATTGGGATTATCGGAATTGGTAATATAGGATTGGCAACAGTTAAACGTGCTACAGGATTTTCAATGAGAATTTTAGGCTATGATATTGTAGAGCGTGATGCTGCAAAAACGCTAGGTGTTGAGTATGTTGATTTACCAGAGCTTTTATCACAATCAGATTTTATCAGTTTACATGTTCCTTTAAATGAGGGAACTTACAAGATTTTAAGCAAAAATCAATTCGATATGATGAAGAAAGGAGCTATCTTAGTGAATACAGCACGAAGTAAATGTATTGATTCTAATGCATTAATGAATGCCTTAAAAGATGGAAAACTGCTTGGTTATGCAACAGACGTATATGATTCTGAGCCACCAGAATGGCAGCCGTATTTTGATTTTCCTAATGTATTGATGACACCACATGAAGCAGGAACAACGTATGATTCAAATCGAAGAATGGGTTCTACAGCAGTTGATAATGTTTTATCTGTTAAGAGTGGTAAAGTTCCACCAAATCTAATTGCTTGGGAGGAAAATTAGAATGAAGATTACTGATATAAAGGTCTACAAATTAAAACCTCGATGGATTTTCGTTAAAATTATAACTGACAGTGGAATTTCAGGTTGGGGAGAGTGTATTTCTGGTACTAGAACAGAAACAGTTGTTAACTGTATTTACGAAACAAGTAACTTGATTATTGGTAGAAATCCTCTAGAAATCGAAGACATTTGGCAGTGCTTATACAGATATTTTTTTAGAGGTGGTCCGGTTCATATGACTGCAGTATCAGGAATTGAAATGGCATTATGGGATATTAAGGGAAAGTATTATAATATGCCTGTTTATGAATTTTTAGGAGGTAAAGCAAGAAGAAATATTAAAGTATATTCTTGGATAGGAGGCGATCGCCCTAGTGATGTTGGAAAAGCTGCTTTAGAACGCAAAAATTTGGGCTTTACAGCTGTAAAAATGAATGCTTGTGATGAAATGCATTATATTGATACCTACAAGAAGATAGAAGCAGTTTTAGAACGGGTTGATTCTATTCGTAAATCAGTAGGTAATGATGTTGAAATTGCAATCGATTTTCATGGGCGTGTACATAAGGCAATGGCAAAAGTATTGGCCCATGAGTTGGAAATATATCATCCTATGTTTATTGAAGAGCCAGTTTTGCCTGAAAATGATGACACACTTAAGGAAATAGCAAGTCATACCTCAATTCCTATAGCAACAGGGGAAAGATTATGTACTCGTTGGTCATATAAGCATATTATGCAACAAGGCGTAGTAGACATTATCCAGCCAGATATTTCACTGACTGGCGGCATATTTGAAGTAAGGAAAATTGCAGCTATGGCGGAAGCCTATGATATTGCAGTAGCACCTCATGCACCTTATGGTCCAATTGCCTTGGCAGCGACATTGCAGGTTGACTCATGTACACAAAATGTATTTATTCAGGAACAAAGCTTAGGTATTCATTATAATCAGGGCTTTGATCTGCTCGATTTTGTAAAAAACAAGGAAATATTTCAATATAAAAAAGGCTTTGTAGATGTACCATCTGGTGCTGGTCTTGGAATAGAAATTGATGAGGAAATGGTAGAAAAGGTAAGCTTGGAAGGACTAAATTGGACCAATCCGAGGTGGCGTAATTATGATGGAACATTATCTGAGTGGTGAGGAGATAGATTAATATGGATAAATATAAAATATTACAACAAATAAAAAAAAATGGGGTTATATCAATAGTGAGGGGAACTACATTTGAACAAATTAATAAAATAGCTGATGCTCTATATCGTGGAGGGGTTAGATTGATTGAGGTTACATTTAATACTCCAGGCGCATCAAAAATGATTGAAAGTTTAACTCAAAGTTATTCTGATAAAATGATTATTGGAGCAGGTACTGTTATTGATGGGGAGACTGCAAGAATTGCAATACTTTCTGGAGCACAATTTATTTTATCGCCTTCTCTACATTCTGATGTTATACAAATGTGCAATAAGTATGATATTTTAGCAGTTCCAGGGGTTTTTACTCCGACTGAAGCAATTACCGCATGGAGGTTGGGAGCCGAAATAGTTAAAATTTTTCCAGCAGCAACAATTGGATCAAATTATATTAAGCAGCTATTGGGACCTCTTAAGCAGCTGAAAATAATGGCAGTTGGTGGAATAAGTGAAGAGAATTTTACTTCCTTCATACAATCAGGTGCTATAGGGGCAGGTATAGGAAGTGACTTAGTTGATAAAAAATTGGCTGATGCAGAAAATTATGATGAGATATATAGAAGGGCTAAGAATTTTACAGACATATTTAATAATATAAAAAAATAGAAAAGGGGAGATAAACGTGAAAGTAGCTGTATTTAATGGTGTGAAAAACATAACAATTGAGGATTATGAGAAACCAGTGATTGGTTCAGATGATTATTTAGTAAAAATAAAGGCAGCAGCAATATGTGGATCAGATTTACGTACTTATTTACATGGCCATGCAAAAATTATACCTCCGGTAGTTTTAGGACACGAATTTGCTGGAGAGGTTGTAGAAGTTGGAGAAAATATCAGTAAAGTTTCAATTGGTGACAGAGTAAGTATACATCCAGGAATACCATGTGGTCATTGTTATTACTGTGATAGAGGCTTACAAAATCTTTGTGAAAACCGGAAAAACCTAGGTATACATTACCAGGGAGCTTTTGCAGAATATATTAAAATACCAGGAAAAACGTTGGAAGTCGGTACTTGCGTAAAAATTCCTGATGGAGTTTCTTATGAAATTGCGGCATTAGGGGATCCAACAGTTTCAGCAATGAATGGCGAAGAAGTTATTGATTCACACCTAGGTGATGAAATTCTTATTTTAGGATGTGGACCGATTGGAATCTTGCATTCAATGATTGCTAAAGTAAGAGGCGTTTCTAAAACTATTATTGCAAATCCTTCTGAAGGGCGATTGAAGATGGCAAGAGAAAAAAACGTGGCGGATTATTATTTTAATTTAAAAACTGATGGTGACTTAAAGTCATTTGTAAGGGATGTTACTATAAATCATAGAGGCCCTAATAAGGTAGTAGTTGCTAATACTTCGACAGCTTCAGCAAGACAAGCAGTTGAGGTAGTTGCAAAAGGAGGAACAGTTCTATTATTTGCAGGTTTTCCAAAGGATAGCCCGGAGTTAGGTATTGATGGTAATCTCATACATTATAATCAATTAACTGTCACTGCATCTTATGGATCCACGCCTAGACAATTTCATTTAGCCGAGCAATTGCTTTTTGATAAAAAAATTGATGGAAATGCACTGATTACACATAGACTACCACTTGAAAAGATTAATGAAGGATTTAAGCTTATGCAAAATGGAGAAGCACTAAAAGTTATTATTACTTTTGACAAATAAAATAAGGGAAAGAGGTAGAAATATGAAAAAAAAGGTTTTTACGGTATGTGGCTCAGGAGTTGCGACCTCAGTTGTATGTGCAAAAAAAATTAAGGATTATTGTGATGAACAAGGTATAGATGTGGATGTATCTCCAATATCATTTGGACAATTATCCGGCAATAATATTGAAGCAGATTTAATTGTATCAGTAAATTCGAGATTGAAATTAAATAATAATATTCCGATTATTAGTGGGATTTCATTATTAACTGGAATAGGACAGAAATCAACTCTAGAACAAATTGTAGATGTTTTAAAAAATCATTAAGTTATAAAGGAGGGCTAACTTGTGCATATTTTACTCGATGTGGTAAATTATATTGTAAATCTTGGGGCTGCAGTGTTTTTACCCTTTATCATGTTTATTATTGGGTTGATTTTTGGATTAAAACCTGGTAAAGCTTTCAGGTCAGGTTTGATGTTGGGAATTGCTTTTACTGCAATTAGTACATTTATTTCAGCATTGCTGGTTGGAGAAATAGCTCCGGCTGCTAAAACAATGATTACGTCTACAGGCTCTAACTTATCATCAATTGATGTTGGATGGACAGCAGCTTCCATGATAAGTTGGGCATGGCCCTATGCTGCAACAATTTTTCCACTACAGATTATTATAAATTTTATAATGCTATGGAGAAAGTGGACAAATACCTTGAATGTAGATTTGTGGAATGTGTGGACTAAAATTTTTGTTGCTGCGGTTACGTATATATTTACTAAAAATTTGTTGTTGGCATATTTTATAGCAAGTGTAATTGTAGTTATTGAATTAAAGCTTGGAGATTATATGGCTGTAAGAATTCAGGAAACAACAGGCATACCTGATGTAACATGTACGCATTCAGGCATGATGGCGTTGTTACCTGTTATGCCTATAATTTGGTTGATAGATCGTATCCCAGGGTTGAAAGATACTAAATTTGATGCAGAATCTTTAAAGAAAAAAATAGGATTTTTAGGTGAACCATCAATATTAGGCTTGATCATGGGTATTGCCATTGGCTTGCTTGCAGGTTATAATATTCAGAAAACGCTGATATTATCAATTAAGGTATCAACAATTATGATTATTTTACCTAGATTAGCATCATTATTTTCTGAGGCTTTGTTGCCTATTTCTGAAGCAGCGACTGAATTTATGAAAAAGAGATTTCCTGGGAGAAAATGTTATATAGGTTTGGATTGGCCAATTCTAACAGCAAATCCTGCAGTTGTTACATCTTCAGTATTATTAATTCCTATTTTAATTTTATTGGCTGTTATACTTCCTGGAAATACAACGTTTCCATTTGGTGATGTCGCAAATTTTGCTTGTTTAATGATTGGACCGGCCATTTTATTTAATGCTGACATCCTTAAAACATGTATTGCTGGTATACCAATTTTAATTGTTACATTATATTCTTCAACAGCTATTTCAAGTACGTTTACATCATTGGCTCAAAGTGTTGGATTCTCATTTCCAAAAGGAGCAACTTCGATTACCTATATGAAAGCAGGCCCAGTTGTCTGGAGCTTATTTGATTTAGTTCAGCGAAACCTAATTACTGCTATAAGTTTAATATTATTATTTATACTCAGCTTTATAATCATAAAAAAATACTATGTTAAAAAAGCATAATAATTACTAACTATCCATTATATTATTTATGGGCTGTTGCAAAATGAAGTATGCAATAGCTCTTTATTCTATTGAATGTTATAACTACATTGTACAAGGGGGGTGTTGAATATTAAGAATATTGATTTAGTTTTAAGGTTTATAAAAGAAAAAGTTACATTTAATAACTTAGTCAACAATATTAAAGATAACAAACCGCCTGGTATTGATGCGGCTGATATACAAAATAATCTTGGTATAGTAAGAAATAATGGAAGCGTTTTGCTAAATAGTCTTTTTAAACAAAAGAAACTTGTAAAGATAAACAGTAGACCTGTTACCTATATATTAAGAGATACAATTCTGCAATTTATTGAAGAAAGAGCTATAAAGGATACATATAGCATAGATGAAATAAGGAATATTATATCAACAAATGTGAATAGAGATATACAACTGGATCCATTTGATTCATTAATTGGAAAGGATAACAGCCTGGCAGTTCAGATAGGTCAGGCAAAAGCGGCGATAATGTATCCGTCAAACGGACTCAACACTTTAATACTTGGAGAAAGTGGGGTTGGTAAAACTACATTTGCCATTACCATGTACAAGTATGCTAAAAAATCAAAAGAATTGAGTGAAGAAGAATTCCCTTTTATATCATTTAATTGTGCTGATTATTTTAATAATCCCCAGTTATTGTTGTCCCAACTTTTTGGGCATATAAAAGGGGCATTTACAGGGGCCGATGCAGATAAAATAGGTCTAGTAGAAAAAGCTGATGGAGGCATACTCTTTCTTGATGAGGTTCACAGACTTCCTTCAGATGGACAGGAGATGTTATTCTATCTCATGGACAGGGGTGAATATCATAGATTAGGTGAAACAGGAAAAAAGAGAAAAAGCAGTGTGCTTATAATAGCGGCTACAACTGAAAATCCCGATGAAATACTTCTTTCTACATTTTTAAGGAGATTTCCTGTAGTAATAACTCTTCCAAAATACAGGGAAAAGGACACCGGAGAAAAAATTGAAATTATTGAAAGGCTTTTTTGTTCAGAATCGGCAAATATAAACAAGCCCATTAAAATAGCTTCAAAGGTAATGAAGGCACTTGTCTCATTTGAATTCAGAGTTGGAAATATAGGACAAGTCCATTCTGTAATAAAACTTCTATGTGCAAAAGCCTACTTGGAATTCTTGAAAAATGACGGTGAATTAAAAGTCGATTTTAATATGTTGGACTCAGAAATAAGACAATATTTCTTGAAAAATGGGAGCACATTTGATAAGGCTTATGTGGATGTACTTTCAAGTGATGTAACGATATCTCCAGAATCCTGCAATCCATACCTTCTGAATAATTCCAGCAAGGACATATATGAATTTATAGATAGGAAAATCAACGATTTAAAGGCAGAGGGTATGGATGAAAAGCATATAGATATATATATAAACAAAGAAATAGAACATTATTTTAATAATGTAATTAATATAGCAGATTTAAGAAAACTCTATAAAATTATACCTGAAACCATTGTGAATGTTTCGTCTGAATTAATTGACATAGCAGAAATGGAACTCAAAACAAAATTCAATTCCAGGCTTATTTTAGGATTCGCTTTTCATATAGATGCTCTGCTGAAACGTATCAAATACAACCAGTTAAAAAGTAATACATTTATTAACAAACTTGAGATAAAAACAAAATATCCTGATGAGTACAAAACATCAGATAAACTGATCTTAGTAATTGAAGATAGATTTAAGGTTATAGTTCCCAAAAACGAAAGAATATTTATAACCATTTTACTTGCAAATAATAAAAATAGCACGGTTGATATCGATAAAGTGGGGATATTGATTGTATGCCATGGTCAAAGTACTGCTACAAGTATAGCTGAAGTTTCTAATACATTATTTAATACGAATATTGTAAGAGCAGTAAACATGCCACTTGAAAGTCCCATACCTGATACGTATAATAAGATAAAAACTGAGGTACTGTCCATGAACAAAGAAAAGGGTATTTTACTTTTTGTAGATATGGGTTCACTGATAAATCTAGGCAAAAAGTTGATGGATGAAACAGGAGTAAAGATAGAAACATTCCCCAATGTTTCCACATTGCATATTTTAGAGGCAACACGTAATGTATTATATAAAGGGGATAGTATTGAAGAAATTTATCAGTCTATAGTAAACTTAAGTAATAATGTTCCAGTTAATGATAATAGTTTGAAGAAAAAGGCTATTTTGACTGTTTGTGCAACAGGCGAAGGTACCAGTATGATGATCAAGGAGATGATTTCACGAATACTTGATAAAAGTTATAGAGATCAGATAGAAGTAATTACATTAAGCTATATGGATCTGGAGAAAGATGTAGATAGAATAAAAGAGGAATATGATATATTGGCATATTTCGGTACACTGGATCTAGATATATCTGCTCCATATTTTCCTATAAATAAATTACTGGATCATGATTTTAAAAGCGAATTTCTTAATTTTATAGATATGAATGTATATAATAAAGAAATTAATGAACATGAAGAAGATGCTTATTCAATATCAAGAGACCTATTAAATAAATATTTGAAATATATAAATCCTGAAATTGCCATACCAATTATAAAAGAATTTATTGAAAAGATAAATTTGAAATTTGCTAATAATCATAAAGAGGATTTGATAGATTTAATTGTTCATTTAGGCTGTATGCTGAATAGATGTGTTCATGGAGATAAAGTAAAGTTTACAAATATTGAAGTGTTCAAAAAAAATAACTCAAAACTATTTAAGAAGGTGAGGAAGGCTACAGAGATACTTGAAAATGAATTTGAGATTAGTATTAATGATGATGAAGTATGTTATATTCTAACTATTTTGAGTAAGGATAAAACACGGGATGAATAGTTATGAAACTGGAGAAGCAGTGAGCAGGCAAAACATGCTACTAAAATGATGCTGTTCTGAATAAAGTAAAAATTACTATAGAAACTTATCCTATAGTAATTTCCAATTGAATTTCATTATATTTATTGAGGCTTGACTACTTTGTGGATTTTTTCTTTAATTTCCTCAGGTACCTTTATATCGTAGTATCTTATAGATGTATTAAAATTTAAACCTAGAGCAATGCTTGCTGCAGTTTTTGTCGACAATATATTGTTGCTGTGTGGCATTTCGCGTACAATCATTATATGATTTATCTGTTTTTGCAGTTCTAGTAACTTATCAAAATTTTTATCCAGAAATGTCCTGTATGCTTCAACAAGTAATTTTGCCTGTGTGTTGGTCTGTGTGCCAACGATACCATTTCCTCCTATCAGGAGATTGGGTATCAAATATTCGTCAATCCCAGATAAAACAGCAAAATTTGGATGAACACTTTTGACTTTTTCTACAAATCTTCTTACATTGGCTAATGCAGGTGTGGTATCTTTAACACCTCCATTGGCTATGTTCTCATACTTGTCAGCTAATTTCAATACCAGGTCAGCAGATAGTTCCACTTTTGTATTCTGGGGTATATTGTATAATATCATGGGAAGGTTTGTATTTTCAGCTATAATTGAAAAATACTCAAAAATATGCTCTTCATCCAGTTTAAAATAGAATGGAGGGAGTACCAATATGGCATCTGCATTATTTTCCTCTGCATATTTGCCAAGCGATATAACTTCTTTTAAATTTGTACTGCCTGTCCCAACTATTAACTTCACTCTTCCATTTATGACTTCCGATGCAAATTTTATATATTCTTTCTTCTCGTCAAAGGTCATGTTGAAAAATTCTCCTGTTGTTCCAAGTATGCATATACCGTAAATTCCATCTGAGATTAATTTTTCAATTATTGTCCTGTTTGATTCTTTGTCAAATTTTCCATCTTTATCAAAGATAGTTATTATTGGTGTAAAAACTCCTTTTAACATATTATTCCTCCTAAAAATTAAAATGATTTGTGATATGATAGTATTAAAATAAATGATCCAACAATTTTATTATTGTATTTATGTAAATATATATCAATGTTCAATTGCACAAACATTAATCGTTATCAATAATATGTTTTTATATATATGCACACTGTGGATAAAATAAATTGCAGGTGTATTATCTATATATGTTTAAGGAGGAACGTTGGATGGAGGTTCTAAGTAGAGAACTTGCTGAAAGAATAGTGGGGAGGACTATGAAAGCCGTCAATAAAAATGTGAATATTATGAATGATAAGGGAATAATTATAGCGTCCGGTGATAAAAACAGAGTAGGTAATGTTCATGAGGGTGCGGTACTTGCACTTGAAAGAAAATCTGAATTCAGTATTGATGAAAAGCAGTGCAGAGAGTTGAATGGAGTGCAGCAGGGAACTAATGTAGTTATTGAGTTTCAGGATAATGTCGTAGGAGTAATCGGTATTACAGGTAAAAGAGATGAAGTCATAGGTTATGGCAAATTGATCAAAATGACTGCAGAGATGATGATAGAACAGGCATATGTCATGAGGGAACTTGAATGGAGCAACAGAATTAAAGAGGATATGATAGTATCTCTTATAAACAATGATCAGGGATCATTTCGCCTGCTTGAAAAATATACGAAAAAATTCAAATTGGATTATAATTATCCCATGACAATTTTTATTGTAAAAGTGAATTTTAAAAAAATTTCCGAGAGGAAGGATCTGGATTTACTGACCAATATAGTAAAAATTCTCGAGGGAACACTTAAGAATTCACTTGTGGCGGTTATCGATTCAAAGACTATTGTTCTCATATACAAATGTCCGAATGCTCATTACAAGACAATAAACTGCATAGACAGAATAAAAACAATTTATGAAAAAATACAAGCACAAACTGACAACAACGTCAAAATATCGGTGGGAAAAATATACAATAAGTTATCTGACATACATAAATCCTATCAAATAGCAAATCAAACGCTCATGTTCGGACAAAAAAACCACCCCGACGACAATGTATATGTTTTTGATTTTCTAAAATATGAGATGCTGTTTTCGCAGGATAATGCCAAATGGAAGGTTAATGAATTGAGAGAGTCCTATAATATGCTTGCTGTAAACGATAGGAATGGTGAATTGAGAGAAACGCTTAAAGTATTTATAGAGGAAAATGGTGAGCTGAACAAGGTATCCGGGAGATTGTTTATACACAGAAATACTCTAAACTACCGTCTTAATAAAATATACAAGCTTACGAATATGAATCCAAAGAAATATATTGATTTATTCTGGCTTTATTGCTCTATTATTAATTTTAAAACAAATGAAAGCTAATTTCACTATGCAATTAGACAAAATAAAGTACTATTATTATTTAATATTTGTTTAATTTAATATTGTTTCCTCTTCAAAAAAGAAGAATAATTATTATATAAATTTTGTTATATAATAAAAATTTACAGGAGCTGATAGTATGAAATTCAGAAAATCTGGTTCTACTTATATTGTAAAATTGAACAAAGGAGAGGAGGTAATAGAGGAACTGTCAGAATTGTGCAGGGAACAGAATATAAAAGCAGGATACTTTACGGCAATTGGTGCTGCGGGTGAAGTCAAGCTGGGATATTTTGATCCGGTAAAAAAAGTGTATGACAGCAGGGATATTGTGGAAAATCTTGAAATAACCAGCCTTGTAGGGAATATAGGAAGATTGGAAAATGATGATGTTGTAATTCATTCACATATAAATTTAAGCAATAAAAATTATGGGTTGATAGGAGGCCATCTATTCAAGTGCAGAATATCCCTGGTTTGTGAAATATTTATTACGGATCTTGGAGAGAAGATAAAAAAATCGCCTGATAGGGAATTTGGATTGAATTTTATGGATTTATAGGTTGGAAAGGGATTGATAATTATGGGTTCAATAAGTGAAGTTGAGATTGAATCGACAAGAAGTGCAAATGAAGGAAGATTGGTAAGACTGCCTGATGGAACTTATGTCCATGCATTAGGACAGGGAACCTGGTATATGGGAGAAAATCCGTCAAGTGAAGATAGGGAGATAAAAGCTCTGAGACTTGGTGTAGAACTCGGAATGACACTCATTGATACTGCCGAGATGTATGGAGATGGCGGATCTGAAATTCTTGTCGGAAAGGCAATACGGGGAATCAGAGATAAAGTATTTCTGGTATCCAAGGTGTACCCGCATAATGCCGGTTTTGGAAGTATAGTTGCTGCCTGTGAGAACAGTCTCAAGAGACTGAACACGGATTATCTGGACTTGTATCTTTTGCACTGGAGAGGAAACGTACCTTTTCAGGAAACTGTAGATGGTATGGAGAAACTGAAAAAGCAGGGCAGGATTTTAAGATGGGGAGTATCGAATATGGATACTTCGGATATGGAGCAGATTGTAAATTGCAGGAATGGTTCCAATTGTATGGTCAATCAGGTATTATATCATCTTGGATCACGTGGAATCGAATTTGATTTGCTGCCCTGGCATAGGAAAAATAACATGCCCATTATGGCATATTGTCCGATAGCCAAGGGAGGAAGGTTGAAAAGACAGTTGATGAAAGACAGGACAGTAAATGAACTGGCAGCAAAATACAATGCAAAGCCTCTTCAGATAATTCTGGCCTGGACGATAAGGACGGATAATGTGATTGCTATTCCAAAAGCATCTCGTGAAGAGCATGTGATAGAGAATGCAAAGGCTGCGGCTATTCAATTTTCAAAAGATGATCTTGATAAACTTGAAAGTTTGTTTCCCAAACCTGATAGAAAGATGCCTCTTGATATTTTATAGGTTAGGATAAAAGAGTTCAGTATTTAAGCGGGTTTATCCGCTATACTGGATTCTTTTTTTATAAAAAATATTTATGCATATAGATGAAAAAAGCTCATGATAACGATTAAAATTTGTGCACCTGAATATTGTAACGGTTGTCAAAAAACATGATAATAAAATCATAAAGTATTCAAAACTAAATACTGGAGTTTCTACATAGTTTGTAGGTATCAATGAATGTTCAGTAAACGTTCTTAATCTCTACAAAGTTATGTCATAATATTTATTAAATAATTAATATTTTGAATACTTTGATAAATAGTATATTTAAGGGAGGAATTTAACATGTCGCTTGTTATAGTTGGTATTGGAGTAATATTGCTTTTAATACTCATGATACCTTGTAAACTTAATGGATTTATTTCATTGATATTAGTTTCCCTGGTTGTTGGTGTTCTTGAAGGTATGCCGTTGGAAAAGGTTACCGAGGCGATGTATAAGGGTATCGGAAGTCAGCTGAACAGCTTGATACTCATACTTGCATTCGGGGCAATGCTTGGAAAGTTGATGTCTGATTGTGGAGCAGGACAGCGTATAGCAACTACTTTGATTAAAAAGTTTGGGATGAAGAAAGTTCAATGGGCTATGCTTGTAACTTCACTTATTGTTGGAATAACAATGTTCTTTGAAGCAGCATTTATTTTATTGATACCAATTATCTATAGTGTAGTCAAGGAAACAAAGCTGCCTTTGATTTATATTGGTTATCCGGCAGTTGTAGCGCTCTCTGTAACTCACAGTTTTCTGCCGCCTCATCCTGGCCCAACACTTGTAACTTCGGCTTATGGAACCAGTGTAGGAAGAACGCTACTTCTGGGACTCATTATTGCTATTCCAGGAGCTATTATTGTAGGAATTTTGTTTTCAAAAACAAAATTCATAAGGGATGCAAAAACAAACATACCGGAAGGATTGACCACAAGCAAATTGTTTACCGATGAGGAAATGCCAAGCTTTGGTAAAAGTGTATTTACAGCGCTTGTACCGGTAGTTCTAATAGCTATTGCAGAATTCAGCGGACTGCTGTTTCCAAAGGATGCTTCAATATTAAAATATATCAAATTCTTTGGAGATGCACCTATAGCTCTGATGATTACGGCAATTATTGCCATATTTACTTTCGGATTTGGATGTAACAGGAAATTGGATGAAATAGCAAAGAGCATGAGTGAGTCAGTAAAAGCTATTGCCATGATTATTCTCATAATTGGTGCAGGTGGTGCGTTCAAGCAGGTATTAGTTTCATCGGGGGTAGGAGATACAATAGTTTCCATGACAAAGGGATTGAACCTTTCACCAATTATATTGGCATGGTTTATTGCAGCCGTTTTGAGAACTGCCCTTGGTTCAGCTACTGTAGCGGTAACTGCGGCAGCGGGGCTGATAGTGCCTTTGGTAACTGTATCGGGAGTTAATCCAAGCTTGATGGTACTTGCCACCACTACAGGAAGTATATTTGCATCTCATGTAAATGATCCGGGATTCTGGATGTATAAAGAATACTTTGGGCTGTCGGTAGCTGATGCAATTAAGACAAGGACAAGCTATACATGTTTACTTTCTGTAATCGGACTGGTCGGCGTCCTTATTTTAAATATATTTGTTCACTGATTTTAATTGTAAAAACATCTGTTTCAACAGATGTTTTTATAGCAGTTAGTTATGCAAATAAATGAAAAACAAATTAAAGGTGGGATATATGTTTGTGCAACTGAATATTGTTTCATTCATTAAAAAGTATTATCTTAGAACTAACAAAATGTAGAACATGGGAAATATACAATGGATTGAACTTTGGAGGGATTAAACATGAAAAAAGAGTCCAATATTCTGTTGGCACCTGATTCATTTAAAGAAAGTATGACGGCAAAAGAAGTATGTGATGCCATGGAAAAGGGAATTAGAAGGGTAGATGAGGACATTAATTGCATAAAGATACCTATGGCAGATGGAGGAGAAGGTACAATGCAGTCTCTGGTTGATGCTACAGGTGGCAGTGTATATAAATTAAAAGTAATGGGCCCGCTTGGAAATGAAGTGGAAGCTGAATACGGAATACTTGGAGATGGTAAAACAGGAATTATAGAAATGGCCAGCGCAAGTGGAATTGCTCTAATTCATCAGGAAGACAGGAATCCGCTCGTAACAACAACTTATGGGACAGGACAGCTCATAAAGGCATGCCTGGATCGCGGGATTAAAAAGCTGCTTATAGGAATTGGTGGAAGTGCAACCAATGATGGAGGTGCGGGAGTTGTTCAAGCATTAGGTGGAAAATTGAAAGATAAATTTGGAAAAGAGATTGGATTTGGAGGAGGGGAATTGAGAAAACTGTCTTCCATAGATCTGTCTGAATTTGATGAACGCATTAAAGAGGTAGAAGTAGAAGTGGCTTGTGATGTTACCAATCCTCTTTGTGGGGATAATGGGGCATCGAATGTATTCGGTCCGCAAAAAGGTGCAGATAGTGAAATGATAAAAATACTGGATGATAATTTGAGACATTATGCTTCTATAATCAAAAATCAACTTGGCATGGATGTATTGAACATACCTGGTGCCGGTGCAGCAGGAGGGCTTGGAGCCGGACTCATGGTATTTTTGAATGGAAAACTTGAAGCTGGTATTGACATAGTAATAAAATATTCCAACCTTGAGGAGAATATAAAGACTGCGGATTTGGTTTTCACAGGGGAAGGAAGTATTGATTTTCAGACACAATATGGGAAAACCCCAATGGGTGTGGCCATGATGGCCAAGAAGTATGACAAACCTGTGATAGTACTGGCGGGAAGTATAGGGAAAGATATAGAAGCACTCTATGAAAAAGGTATAGATTCAATCTTCAGTATTGTTCAAGGTGTTACAAATTTAGATAATGCCCTTGAAAATGGAAGTAAAAATGTAGAAAAAACTATGGAAAATATTATCAGACTCATAAAGCTAAATAATTGTAAAATGTGAAGAACTGCGGAGGTGTTTATAAATTGGATAAAATATATGATATTTTAATCATAGGTGGAGGTGTAGTAGGGAATGCCATCGCCAGGGAATTTTCGAGATACAAGCTCGATATAGCTGTTCTTGAAAAAGAACCTGATGTATGCTGTGAAACAAGCGGTAGAAATACAGGCATGCTTCATGCCGGGTTTACCTACAAGCATGGTTCTTTGAAGGCGCAATGTGCAGTAGAGGGAAATATGGAATTTGATAGAGTGGCGGAAGAACTTGATGTTCCATTTAAAAGAACGGGTAAGCTTGTTATAGGTTTCACTGAAGATGACATGAAAAGTCTGTTGAAGTACAAGAAACTCGGGGAGTTGAATGGAGTCAAAGGACTCAAAATAATAAACAGAAAGAGCATAGAAGAACTTGATCCCAGTGCAGGAGGGGAATTTGCAATGTATTCTCCTGCAAGTGGAATTTTAAATCCTTTTGAATATACCATAGCACTTGCAGAAAATGCCCAGCAGAATGGAGTTGAATATTATTTTAACAACGAGGTACTGGGCATCAATCGTAAAAACGATATATTTGAAGTAAAGACAGTCAGAGGATTGTATCATGCAAGATGGATCGTAAACTCGGCCGGATTGAATTCGGCAGTTGTATCGACTATGCTTGGAATACCGGGTTATACAATAAGAGGATTCAAGGGTGAATATTTTGTACTTGACAAGAAGGCAGGAAAATATATGAATATGCCGGTATATCCTGCTCCCAATGAAAGAGGTGGATTTGGAACACATGCGACACCAACTGTAGACGGCAATATATTGGTAGGACCGAGTTCTGAAATCGTTGAAGACTTTGAGAATTATGGAGTAACTCCTGCAGTGATGAACAAGTTGATTGTCGAAGGGAAAAAGATGTTCAAAAATTTAAACAAGGAACATTTCATTAGAAATTTTTCAGGTATAAGACCTAAACTTGTAGACAAGGAGACAGGCGAAGTGCAGGATTTTGTACTTGAAATGAGGGATGAAGTGCCAAATGTTATCAATCTGGTGGGAATAGAATCACCAGGACTTACAAGTGCACTTCCCCTTGCGAGAAGGACGGTAGCTCTATTTGGCGAGAAGGAAAAACTTGTTCAAGATGAAAATTTCAACCCGAGGAGAAAGGGAATTGTCAAATTCTCTGATCAAAGTGATGATATAAAGGAAAAACTTATAGAGAAAAATCCTGATTATGGGGAAGTCGTCTGTAGGTGTGAGAATATTACAAAGGCTGAAATAGTAGAGGCTGTTCACAATTGTCTTGGAGTTGATTCCTTGACTGGTATCAAAAACAGAACACGGGCAATGATGGGAAGATGTCAGGGAGGTTACTGTGAGACAAGAATAACGGAGATAATTGAAAAGGAAAAGCACAAACAGGAAAAAGAATTAGTTTATTCACGATGCGGGTCTTATATGTTTGTTGGGAAGGTGAGATATTAATGGCTGTTATAAAAAAGGATGTTGTAATTATAGGGGGAGGACCTGCAGGACTTGCGGCTGCGGTAGAACTTAAAACTAAAGGTATTTCGGATATTATAATACTTGAAAGGGAAAAACAACTTGGTGGTGTTCTAAGGCAGTGTATTCATGATGGATTTGGACTTACAAGATTCAAAAGAACTTTGTCAGGTCCTGAATATTCCCAGAAATTCATAGACAAGGTTGATGAACTTGGAATTGAGTATATTACAAACACTACGGTTATAGATATTACCTCCAAGAGGATTGTTACAGCTGTATCCAGAAATGGATTGTTGAAATATGAAGCAAGAGCAGTTGTACTTGCAATGGGATGCAGGGAGAGAACAAGAGGGGCAATTGGTATTCCTGGGACAAGACCCTCGGGAGTATATAATGCAGGTGTTGCACAGGCCTATGTAAATTTGTACAACAAGATGATAGGCAGGGAAATTATAATACTTGGCTCAGGTGACATAGGGATGATAATGGCCAGAAGGATGACGCTTGAAGGTGCAAAAGTAAAGGCAGTCTTTGAAATACAACCGTACCCCAGCGGACTTCCAAGAAATATTGAACAATGTCTTAATGACTATGATATTCCGCTTTATTTGAGTCATACAATTACTGCAATTAAAGGGAATTCGAAGCTTGAAGGTATTACAGTATGCAAGGTTGATGAAAAGATGAAACCAATACCAGGAACTGAAAAGGATTATACCTGTGATACACTGATTCTTTCGGTTGGATTGATACCTGAGAATGAACTTTCGCTTGCTGCAGATGTTGTTCTTGATAATAGGACAAAGGGAGCCATTGTAGATGAAAACTATCAGACAAGTGTTGAAGGGATATTTGCTGCAGGAAATGTGCTTCATGTCCATGATCTGGTTGACTTTGTGTCTCTTGAAGCAGAGGGGCTTGCAGATTCAGTGGAAGAATATATAAATACAGGAGGATTTGACAGATCTAATATAGATATTGTGGCAGGTGACAATATAGGACATACAGTACCGCAGAAAATAAGCGGAAAGAAGGATTTTCAGCTTTCCATGAGAGTAAGAAAGCCTATAAAGAACTGCAGAATTGAGGTTGCTCAGTCAGGAAATGTTATAAAAACAGTCAAATTGAAAAAAGCAGTACCGGCAAAAATGATCCAGTTTAAAATAAACAGGGAAGATATAAAATCTATGGATAATATAGAGGTGGCGGCAAAATGATCAGGGAATATACGTGTATAATATGTCCAAATGGATGTGAGATAGAAGCTGATGTAGAAGGAAAAGAACTGGTTTCAATAGAAGGAGCATCCTGCAAAAGAGGAGAAGAATATGTGCATCAGGAGATTCTGGATCCTCGTAGAAATATTGCTTCATCTGTTCTTGTTGAAAATGGAGTTCTACCTCTTGTAAGTGTCAGACTTACAAATCCAGTGCCAAAAAATGATATATTCAAGGTAATGGATGAAATAAAAAAAGTCACAATAAAAGCACCGGTTAAAATGAACCGGGTAATTATAAAAAATGTACTTGATCTTGGCAGTGATGTAATTGCAACAAAAAATGTAGAAAGGGAGAACTGATATGGAAATAAAAAAGGGAGGAGCAGTGTCCAAATTACTGGATGGAGTTTATATCCCGAGAATGTTCAAAGTTAGGCAGATTTTCCCGCGGCCTTTAATTAAACCTGAAGATATACCCTATGTAGTAGAAAAAGAACTTTCCAGAGAGAAATTTTCACGGAAGATCAAGCCAGGGATGAATATTGCCATTACAGCTGGAAGCAGGGGTGTTGCAAATGTTGCAATAATAACCAAAGCTATAGCTGATTTTGTTTCGTCTAAGGGAGCTAAGCCATTTGTAGTACCTGCAATGGGAAGTCACGGGGGGGCGACTGCTGAGGGGCAGGTGGAACTGCTTGAAAGTTATGGAATTACGGAGGAGTTTTTGGGATGTCCTATTAAATCATCCATGGAAGTCATAACAGCTGGAACTATGGAAGGTGGAAGGGAAGTAGTTATAGACAAAAATGCGGCTGAGTCTGACGGTATCATAGTTTCCTGTCGTATTAAGCCTCATAATGCATTCAGGGGAAAATATGAAAGTGGTATCATGAAGATGATGGCGGTAGGGCTTGGAAAACAGGTGGGAGCAGAACGGGTACATTCACAGGGGATGCAGAATATAGGAAAAAATATAGAGCAAATTGGAAAAGTTATAATTCAAAATGCACCTATTCTTTTTGCAGTACCGTGTATAGAAAACGCCTTTGATGAAACGTGTAAAATAGTGGGGATTGACTCAGATGAAATTGCAGATAAAGAACCGGAACTGCTTAAGGAAGCATTTTCCAACATGCCTAAAATAATAGTCGGGGAATGTGATGTTCTTATTGTCGATGAAATAGGCAAGAATTATAGTGGTACAGGTGTGGATCCTAATATTACAGGTACATTCTCCACGAAATATGCATCTGGTGGGGTGAAGGTACAGAGGACCGCCATGCTTGACCTGAGCGAAAAATCTCATGGAAATGGGCTTGGAATTGGACTTTCGAGTGTTATAACGAAAAAATTGTTTGATAAACTTGACTTTGAAAAAATATATCCAAATTGCATTACAAGCACTGTACTTGAATCGGCAAGAATACCCTGCGTAGTGGCAGATGACAGGGAGGCCATACAGCTTTGTATAAAAACATGTGTAAATATTGATAAAAAAAATGCAAGAATAGTCAGGATACCAAACAGTTTGCATATTGAGCATATAATGCTTTCAGAGGCCTATTATGACGAAATAAAAAAATATACTGATATTGAAATAGAAAGTGAACCGGAGTATGTGAAATTTGATGAAGATGGGAATCTGCTTTAAAAATAATCTTTAGGCATATATATAAAAATGAATTGATGTAAAGGATTAATGTTTGTGCAATTGAATATTGATTGAGATAATCAAAAGTATGATAATTAAATTACAAACAAACGTTGTTACAGTTATTATTTTTGGAGGGATAGGATATGGGAAATGAACAAAATTCAATAAAAAATACACCGGTTGTTACTGACTTGAAAGTTATTCCTGTAGCGGGTCACGACAGCATGCTGCTTAATCTCAGCGGAGCACACGGCCCTTTTTTTACACGTAATATTTTAATTTTGAAAGACAGTTCTGGAAATGTGGGAATTGGGGAGGTGCCCGGCGGTGAAAAAATACGTGAAACAATACAGGATTCAACGCCATTAGTTGTTGGACAAAGTATTGGAAAATATAAATCAATAGTTAATAAAATCAAAGATACCTTTGCATGCAGGGACTGCCTTGGAAGAGGAGTTCAGACTTTTGATATGAGAATTGCAATTCATGCGATGACGGCAATAGAAGCTGCACTTCTTGATCTCGTGGGAAAATTTTTGGGGGTGCCTGTATGTGAATTGCTTGGTGAAGGACAGCAGAGGAAATCAGTAAAGGTTTTAGGATATCTTTTCTTTGTAGGTGATCGTAAAAAGACAAGCCTACCTTATGTAAATGAACCTGACTCAAATGATGACTGGTCACGTTTACGTATAGAAGAAGCAATGACTCCCGAAGCGGTTGTAAGGCTTGCAGAAGCAGCAGAACAGAGATATGGGTTTAAAGATTTCAAACTTAAGGGCGGAGTTCTTGAAGGAGAGAAGGAAATAGAGGCTGTTACTGCACTTCATAAAAAATTTCCTGATGCACGTATTACACTTGATCCTAATGGAGCGTGGTCATTATGTGAAGCCATAGACTTGTGTAAAAATTTAAATGGAGTTCTTGCGTATGCAGAAGATCCCTGTGGTGCTGAAGAAGGATTTTCAGGGCGTGAAGTAATGTCTGAATTCAGGAATGAAGTTGGACTTCCTACAGCCACAAATATGATAGCGACTGACTGGCGCCAAATGGTACATTCTCTGCAAATGCATTCTGTAGATATACCTCTTGCTGATCCTCATTTCTGGACTATGGAAGGATCGGTAAGAGTGGCACAGACATGCAGGGACTGGGGGCTTACCTGGGGTTCACATTCGAACAATCACTTTGATATTTCACTTGCAATGTATGCACAGACAGCAGCTGCAGCTCCGGGAAAAGTTACTGCTATAGATACCCATTGGATATGGCAGGATGGTCAATATCTGACCCAAAATCCTTTCAAAATTATTGGAGGCATGATAGATATTCCCGATAAACCAGGTCTTGGAGTGGAGATAGATATGGAACAGGTTGAGAAAGCAAATAACTTGTATAATAAAATGTCATTAGGTGCCCGTGATGATTCTGTTGCAATGCAGTATTTAATTCCAGGCTGGAAATTCAACAACAAAAAACCATGCTTAGTAAGATAAAATGTAATTCTAATTAGCTAGCACATGTTGTGTTAGCTAAATTGTTATAAGGAGAGAATTATCATGCCGAATATAGTAGAATCATCATTCAAGCCCAATATCAGGTTTAAGCCCCTGATGGTTTCAATTCTGGTTGGGATATTGATTTGTCTTGTGCCAAGACCGGATTCAGTGCCCATAAATGGTTGGTATCTCCTGGCGATATTTGTTTCTATTATAGTAGCATGTGCTCTTGGAGCAGTGTCATTGGGCTTGGCTTCTTTTATTGGAATATTCATATTAACCTGTACACATATTATAACAACTAAAGAAGCTTTTTCTTCATATAGTGAAGGACTCATCTGGCTGATAGTCTGTGCGGACTGTCTTTCCATAGGTATAACAAAGACAGGACTTGGAAAGCGTCTGGCTTACAATATAATTAGGAAGATAGGAAGGAGGACAATAGGCGTCGGATATTCATTGGTACTATGTGAAGGGATACTTAGCATGTTGATTCCAAGTGCGACTTCAAGATCTACAGGAATAATACTGCCAATTGCGAAGGCACTTTCAGAAGCTTATGGCTCAAGAGCTGGGGATGGCACGGAAAAGAAGGCAGGCACTTTTTTAATGCTCACAGCCATACACAGCAATCTTATTTCATCATCATTGTTTGTTACATCTTCTGCAGTAAATTTATTAGCTATTGCCATGGCCAGGGACTTGGGAGTGAAAACAGATATAACTTTTGGTTTGTGGCTTTTAGTGGGCATAGTACCGGTATTGATAAATTTTATAGTTGTACCAGTAATTATTTATTTTATATGCCCGCCTGAAATAAAAAAGCTGGACAATGTCGAAAAATTGATGAGCGACAATTTAAGGCAGCTGGGCTCCATGAAAAAATCCGAAAAATTTGTGGTAGGTGTATTTATTATTGTAGTGGCCCTATGGATATTTGGATCTAAATTAAATATTGACGCAACAACAGTAAGTGTTTTGGGACTGATAATATTAATAGCATCGGGAATTGTATCCTGGGAAGAATTTACCGGGAAAAGAGGGATCTGGAATCTTGTTATATGGCTTGGTGCTTTTATGATGATGGCTGGACAGCTCAACAAGCTGGGAATAATTAAGTGGATAAGCAGTATAGTTACTAATTATATACAGGGTATATCATGGCTTTCTGCATTAGTCATAATTTGTATTTCAATGTATTATCTGCACTATTTGTTTGCAAGTAATATGGTGCATTTTACAGCATTATTTACAGCATTTCTAACAATATTGCTGAGTATTGGTGCACCTCCGGTATTATCTGTATTTTTACTGGTGGATATATCAGCTTTAAGTTCAGGACTGACCCATTATGGGATAGCACAGGGAGGTGTATATTTTTCTGAAGGATATGTTGAACAGAGAACCTGGTGGTTTGTTGGTTTTATTGTGTCAATAGTACATCTCGTAATTCTTCTTGTTTTTGGAATGGCGTGGTGGAAATTGATAGGAATGTATTAAAAGGAGGTTGTATGTTGATGAGAGGTACACCTGAAATAGTAGATATGAAAGTCATTCCTGTAGCTGGGTATGACAGTATGCTTTTGACATTGAGTGGAGCCCATGGTCCGATTTTTACACGTAATATAGTAATACTCAAAGATAACTCCGGGAATATAGGACTGGGTGAGGTACATGGCGGTAATGATATTACGAAAACATTGGAAAGTTATATACCACTTGTGATAGGCAGACAGATAGGCGATTATAGAAATATATTAAATCTGATACGTAATGGAGGGTATCAGGCTGCCGGAAATGATGGAAGGGGACTTCAGGGATTAAATTTAAAGAATATGAAATTTGTTGTAAAAGCGGAAACGGCTGTAGAATCGGCACTTTTGGATCTATTGGGGAAATATATGAATTTGCCGGTGGCTTCACTTCTTGGCGATGGAATTCAGAGAGATAAAGTACTTGTATTAGGGTATTTGTTTTATATTGGTGATAAGGATAAAACGGATCTGCCATATATAGATGAATCTGACAATAATGATATATGGTTTAGAACAAGGCGAAGATCTGCCTTGACAACGGAGGCTGTTGTAGAAGAAGCTCAGGTACTTAAGGAGAAATATGGCTTTGGGAATTTCAAGCTTAAAGGCGGAGTTTTTAAAGGTGAAGCAGAAATGGAAACCATGATGGCTTTGAAGAAATCCTTTCCGGAATGTGTATTCAATATAGATCCCAATGGTGCATGGTCGCTGAATCAGGCGATAAAATTATGCAAAGATATGAGAAATACATTATCTTATGTTGAAGATCCATGTGGAGCAGAGAGAGGATATTCAGGAAGAGAGATAATAAATGAATTTAAAAAGGCAACAGGCTTCAAGGTTGCTACAAACATGATTGCAACAAATTGGCCTCAATATTATCATTCAATTATTCTGGGAGCTGTAGATATACCTCTTGCTGATCCCCATTTCTGGACCATGAATGGTTCAGTACGTGTTGCTCAATTGTGTAATGACTGGGGGATGACTTGGGGCTCACATTCAAACAACCATTTTGATATTTCTCTTGCCATGTATATACATGTTGCGGCAGCAGCACCCGGACATATTACAGCAATGGACACACATTGGATTTGGCAGGATGGCCAGCATATTGTAAAAAATCCGCTGAGTATTAAAAACGGATATATAGAAGTTCCAAAGAGGCCAGGATTGGGAATAGATATAGATATGGATAAAGTATCAGAGGCAAACAAACTCTATGAAAGGCTGGATTCAGGAGATCGTAATGATGCACTGGCCATGCAGTATTTGATCCCTGGATGGAAGTTTGATAGTAAAAAACCGTGCATGGTAAGGAGTGAATAGATAATGAAAGATGAACAGATATTTCCTTTGTACATCAAAGTCAATCCCAGTGATAATGTAGCTATAATAGCTAATAAGAATGGATTGAAAAAAGGAGTTGTATTTGATGATGGACTTAAACTTCTTTCTGATGTACCACAGGCAAACAAGGTAGTATTGAAGGATATATCAAAGGATGAGCCTATCATAAGATATGGCGAGATAATTGGATATGCAGAATGTGATCTGGAAAAAGGCAGCTGGCTTCGTGAAGATAAAGTGCGGCTTCCAAAAGCGCATTCCCTTGATGAGCTGAAAAGTGGACATATGATTGATGACTACGAGCCACTTGAAGGTTATACCTTCATGGGATATAGAAATGAAGACGGAAGCGTCGGAACTAAAAATATACTGGGTATTACAACTACTGTTCAATGTTCGGAAGGTGTAGTCAATGTTGCCATAGACAAGATAAGGAGGGAGCTGCTTCCAAAATACGGGAATGTAGATGATGTTGTTGCACTTAATCATCTTTATGGATGTGGAGTTGCCATACATGGGGATAATGCAGAAATTCCCATAAGGACCATAAGAAATTTATCGAGGAATCCAAATTTTGGAGGTCAGCTGCTGACAGTATGCCTTGGGTGTGAAAAATTGGTACCGACGATACTTTTCCCCAGAATAGAAAATGATGATCTTGTAATTTTACAGGAATGTCATGGATTTGAGGAGATGATTAACGAAATAATGAGAAAGGCGGACAGGAAACTTGAAAAATTGAATTCCAGAACGCGTGTTCAATGTCCTGTATCCGATTTGGTAGTTGGACTTCAATGTGGTGGAAGTGATGCATTTTCCGGGATCACTGCAAATCCTGCTGTTGGATTTGCAGCAGATTTACTTGTAAGGGCTGGTGCGAAGGCAATGTTTTCAGAAGTAACTGAAATTAGAGATGCGGTTCATCTTCTGGCACCGAGAACAGCCAATGATGAAGTCCTTGCAAAACTTGTAAGAGAAATGAAATGGTATGATAGATATCTCGACGAATCCCATGTGGATAGAGATGCAAATCCCTCACCAGGCAATAAAAAGGGAGGACTTTCAAATGTGGTTGATAAAGCTTTGGGGTCTGTAGCCAAATCGGGAAGTACCAGCATAGTTGACGTACTTTCTCCTGGAGAGAGAATCAAAAAGAAAGGTATGACCTATGCTGCAACGCCTGCCAGTGATTTCGTATGTGGTACTATGCAGCTTTCTTCCGGCATGACATTACAAGTATTTACTACAGGAAGAGGTACAACCTACAATTTAAGAGTGGCACCTGTTATAAAGGTCTCAAGCAATACAACTCTCAAGGAAAAATGGAATGACTTGATAGATCTTGATGCAGGAAGAATAGCAAGCGGGGAAAAGAGCATCGAAGAAGTAGGGTGGGAATTATTTAATTTGATTCTGGGGGTTGCCAGTGGAACAAAGAAAACCTATGCAGATATTCATGGACTTTACAATGCTCTTGGAATATTCAATCCTGCTCCAATTACATGATCTTTGAATTTTATTTATGCATATATATAAAACACATTGGTGATGGCTGTTGATATTTGTGCAAATGAATATTGATTGGTATATACAAAAGTAAGATAATGTTAGTATAAATTTAAAGTACAGGAGGATCAACATATGAAAATAGGATTTATAGGACTTGGAATTATGGGAAAACCAATGTCGAAGAATTTAGTCAAGGCAGGCTATGACCTTGTAGTGTTCGATATTAACAAAGCATCAGTTGATGAAGTCGTAAAAACTGGAGCCGAAGCTGGCACTTCAGCAAAGGATGTTGCATCGAAAAGTGATGTTGTGATAACAATGCTTCCTAATTCTCCACAGGTTAAACAGGTTGTTTTTGGAGAAAACGGTGTTGCGGAAGGAATAAAAAAGGGTTCTGTACTTATTGACATGAGTTCCATAGCACCTCTCGTTTCGAGAGAAGTGGCTGAAAAACTGGAAAAACAGGGAGTAGATATGCTGGATGCCCCGGTAAGTGGTGGAGAACCAAAAGCTATTGATGGAACTTTATCCATAATGGTAGGGGGAAAAGAAGAAACTTTCAATAAATTCAAGGATCTGCTTTTGAAAATGGGTACGAGTGTAGTATTATGCGGCGATATTGGAGCTGGAAATGTAACAAAGCTTGCAAATCAGGTTATAGTTGCACTTAATATAGCAGCCATGTCCGAAGCATTTGTACTTGGTACAAAAGCTGGTGTATCTCCGGAGCTTATTTATAATGCCATCCGTGGAGGACTTGCAGGAAGTACTGTACTTGATGCAAAAGCACCGATGGTTCTTGACAGAAATTTCAAACCTGGATTCAAAATTGATCTTCACATAAAGGATCTGACCAATGCAGTCGAAACTGGAGCAGGAGTGGGTGCTCCGCTGTTCCTTACAAGTCAGGTGCTTGAGATACTCAGAAATCTTCACCTGGACGGTGAGGGACAGAGTGATCACTCGGCTATTGTAAAGTTCTACGAGAAATTGGCAAATGTTGAAGTTGCTAAATAATTGAATATGTTTAAAATAGAGGTAGGCTTGTATTGAGTGAGCCTGCCTTTATTATTTTGATAACAAGAGGTGAATAGTTATGAAGCGAAATATTCTTGTACTGATTCCGCTTGAGGAAAAAAATAAAAAACTTTTGGAGCAAAAAGATATATCTGCTGATTATGTGTATGAAACACCTAAAACAGTTGAAAGAGAACAGGTACAGGCTGCCAATATTATTATTGGAAATCCACCTGTAGATATGGTAAAGGGATCTGAAAATCTTGAATGGCTTCAGCTTGAAAGTGCCGGAGTAGGAAAATATACAGATAAAGATGTACTTCCGGAGGATGCTGTGCTTACAAATGCATCCGGGTCATACGGCCTGGCAATATCCGAGTACATGCTTGCTGTTTTATTCGAGCTTTATAAAAAGCTCCATTTGTACAGGGATGATCAGGCAAAACATATATGGAAATATGAGGGAGAGGTAAAATCAATTTACAGATCTACGGCTTTGATTATCGGGCTTGGTGATATAGGAGGCGAATTTGCCAAAAGAGTTAAGGCACTTGGAGCCTATACTATAGGAGTTAGGCGTAAAAATCCAAGCAAACCGGATTATCTGGATGAGCTTCATTTCATGGACGATCTTGAAACTTTACTGCCTCGGGCAGATATCGTGACTTTGAGTCTGCCGGCTACAAAGCTTACAAACAAGATTATAAATGAGAGGACACTGAAGCTGATGAAAAAAGATGCCGTGCTTATTAATGTCGGGCGTGGAAATGCTATTGATACTGATGCACTCTGTGATGCCCTTGAAAATGGACATCTTCTAGGGGCCGCATTGGATGTTACAGATCCTGAACCTCTTCCGGAAGGACACAGACTCTGGAGGATGAAGAATGCTGTCATTACACCGCATGTTTCCGGTGGGTACAGCCTTCATGAAACTTATAAGAGAATTGTAAGATTGGCTATAAGTAATCTTGAGGCCTTTGTCGGTGGAAAAGATGTTGTGAATATTGTAAACCGATCGGCGGGATATTAAATAGTAAACAGATAATGCAGCTCTAAAAGCTGCATTGTTTTTCTAACTGTGATTGCTTTTTATAGAATGTTTCTTTGCATTCCGGTTGCCATTTTGGGCCTCACGTGTTAAAGGTGTCTGTCCGCTGCATTTTCTCTCTCTTACTTCCTTTTTGTCTATCTGACTGTCTTTAGCCATTATGAATCACTCCTCTATTGGATCGGCTTTTTTGTTGCCGGTCTTGGCCTTCCCCTGAATTTCTCCAACAGGAGAGCCATTGTTTTTTGGAAATTTCATTTTTTTATTGCTTTCAGTACCGTGAGGATCACTTGGATCCGGTCTTCTCATACCTGCTTTGGCCATAAGTAAATTTCCCTCCTATTTTATTTTTACTATTATATTGTTCAACTTAATGTATATTTATACTTGAAAACATATATATTGTGATATAATACTTCCAAGAAAGTAAAATGTTTTCATTAGAAATTGGGGGGAGGATGTGAAAAAGATGTTTATAAATAAATTTGCAGATAGGATGGAAAGACTAGGGACAGAATCTGCCTTTGAAGTGCTTTCGAGAGCAAAACAGCTTGAGAGACAGGGTATTGATGTAGTACACTTCGAAATAGGTGAGCCGGATTTTGATACACCGAAAAATATAATAGAAGCTGGTAAGAAAGCTCTGGACAGCGGATATACACACTACTCGGCAGCCCAGGGATATCTTCCACTAAGAGAGGCGATAGCGGATTATACAGAAAAACACAAGCACGTGAAAACAAGTCCGGAGGAAGTTGTAGTTGTGCCCGGTGGCAAGCCTATTATTTTCTATACCATATTGTCACTTGTAAATTCCGGTGATGAGGTAATATATCCCGACCCGGGATTCCCGATATATAAATCCATGATTGAATTTTCAGGAGGTACACCTGTGTCATTGAATATCAGGGAAAATAACAATTTCAGGCTGGATGTAGACGAGCTGAAATCCAAAATAACGTCCAGAACAAAGCTTATAATTGTAAATTCACCTGCCAATCCGACGGGAGGAGTACTTACGGAGGAGGATATAAATTCCATTGCACAAACCGTGAAAGGCAGGAATATATATATACTGTCAGATGAAATATATACGAGAATAAACTATGGCAACATTCAAATAAAATCAATAGCATCCATTCCTTACATGAAGGACTGGACAATTATCCTGGACGGTTTTTCAAAGACCTATGCAATGACAGGATGGAGAATCGGCTATGGAATAATGAACAGGGAACTTGCCCAAAAAGTTACGGACCTCATGATAAACTCCAATTCCTGCGTTGCTGGATTTACTCAGATTGCGGGTATAGAGGCACTTATAGGACCGCAGGATCAGGTTGACAGGATGGTTGAGGAATTCAAGAAAAGAAGACAGGTTATTGTAGACGGACTGAACAGCATAAAGGGTATCAGCTGCAGGAAACCAGAAGGAGCCTTCTATGTATTCCCGAATATAAAAGATACTGGCATGAAAAGCAGGCAGCTTGCAGATTATCTGCTGAATGAAGCAGGGGTGGCGACTCTTTCAGGTGCAAGTTTTGGAAGCTGTGGAGAAGGATATCTGAGATTGTCTTATGCCAATTCCGTAGATAAAATAGAAATGGCTCTGGAACGCATGGGAAAAGCCCTGCAGCATATTTAAAATTTATTATTTGCAAGGGGGCTTTAAAATGGATGGAAGAAGCAGTGGTATATTGATGCATATTACATCTCTGCCAGGGTCATATGGAATAGGAACCTTTGGGAAAAGTGCCTGTGAATTTGTGGATTTCCTTGCTGAAGCGGGTCAAAAATACTGGCAGGTGCTTCCTTTTGGACCTACGGGTATGGGAGATTCTCCGTACCAGACTTTTTCGGCCTTTGCAGGAAATCCATATTTCATAGATCTTGACACCTTGAATGAAGAGGGCATCCTTGACAAATCGGCATACGAAAACATTGACTTTGGAAATGATCCTGAAAAAGTCGACTATGGGAAAATATTTGAGCACAAGATGAAAGTCCTGAAAGCTGCATACGAAAACAGCAGGGGAAAGTATGAAAAAGATATTGAAAAATTCAGGGCGGACAACAGCTACTGGCTTCAAGACTATGCACTCTATATGGCACTCAAGACGAAATTTGATTCAAAGCCCTGGCAGTATTGGAGTGAAGGCATAAGGTCCGGAGAACCCTCTGAAATTCAGCACTGCAAAATAGAATTGGATCAGGATGTGAAGTTCTGGATTTTTTTGCAGTACATGTTTTTCAAACAGTGGAATAAGCTTAAAAGTTATGCACATGAAAATGGCATAAAGATAATAGGGGATATTCCCATTTACGCTGCGGAGGATAGTGCAGATACCTGGTCACACAGGAAGGTATTTTCAGCAGATGCAGTATCGGGATGTCCGCCGGATGAATTTTCGGACAAGGGACAGCTGTGGGGGAATCCCGTATACAGGTGGGATTATTTGAAAAGCAGCGGATATAGGTGGTGGCTGGAAAGACTTAAAAAGAATTCGGATATGTATGACGTGGTTAGGATAGATCATTTCAAGGGTTTTGAATCCTTCTGGCAGATACCCCGCGGAGAGAAATCTGCTGCAAATGGAAAGTGGGTTAAAGGCCCTGGAATAGAATTTTTCAGGAAGATTAAAGAAGATATAAAGAATATGGATATAATAGCAGAGGATCTTGGATATCTTACGGATGATGTAATAAAATTACGTGAGGAGTCGGGTTATCCTGGAATGAAGGTTCTGGAATTTGCCTTTGATTCAGCAAAAGACAGTATCTATCTGCCCCACAACCATGAAAGAAACTGTGTTGTCTATACAGGAACCCATGACAATGAACCTGTCATGGGGTGGATTCAAAATACCGGAAAAGAGAACTTCGACTTTGCAAAAAGATATTTGGGATTGAGTAAAGAAGAGGGATACAACTGGGGTTTTATAAGAGGCGCCCTAAGCTCTGTGGCAGAGCTTGCAGTTATACCGCTCCAGGATTATCTCGGACTTGGAGATGGGGCCAGAATGAACACTCCGTCAACCATGGGGGAAAACTGGAAGTGGAGGATAAAAAGAGGACGGCTTACAGAAAAGCTGGCACATAAAATCAAAAATATTACAGAGATTTATGGAAGATAATATATTTTAGCTGCTCTCTTTTATATGGGCAAGGCGTTCAAAATCCGGTCTTGTAGCGGAGTCAAGAAGATAGGCGGACTGAGTTGCCCCCATTACCCTGTTTGAATTCAGTGCGTCAACTATTTCATTGCCTGTCCTTATTCCTACACCATGACCGTAGTACATCCCTTCCCCAAGGTCAATTACATTTTCCCCCTGCCATTCGGGAGTTAGGGGACTTACCTGCGGATTTTTAAAGTACAGGCAGTCTCCGGGCAGGGGATTTTCTATGTCCATTGTGGCAAGTCCCAGATTCCTGTCTACATTTTGCCAGTTCATTAAATATATATCGGGTAATACGGCATCAAACAGCCTGTTTCCAAAAGAGTCAAGGCAGGCCTTGTAAAATACTATGACTATTGCCGTTGCACATTCAGTACCGTATTTACTGCCGTTTCTGTAAATATCGTTGATTGCAGCTGAGGGACTTGCTCCTTCTTTCAGCAGAAAGCCCCCCTGCCGCGTCCTCTCCCAGTAGTTCCCGTTGCAGTAGGATTTACGGAAGGTGCTGAAGGACAAATTGCTTTTATCAAGTGCTATGGCTGCATTTACAATGTTATTTCTCAAATTCGATTCAAAACTCATTGTACTCCTCCTATTCTGGCTATTTTTATCTGATCCTCCAGAGGGGAGCGTATCCACAGACCCCATAGATATATATTCCTGCTGTGTATTTTCAAGGAAAAATTCGAGAGAAGCACCTTCACATTTTCATCAAGCTTTTTGAATTCATCAAGAAGGCTGTATTCCTCGGGAGTGGGACAGCAAACGGCTTTTCCTGTATCGCAGCATATGTTCCTGCATAGATATTTCCCTTCTAGAACTACCCTGTAGGGCCTCGGCTTGAAGGTCTGATGAAAGCTTTCGCCCGTATATTTCAAGAATGCACTGTTTTCCTTCATCCAGTTTGAAAAGATGGTGTATTTTTTTGCTCTGCCTGTACTTTCCTCCAGTTCAGGTATAAAATTCAGCAGCTTTGAGGCCAGCTCAACGTCTTTTTTGTGGTCAGAAAGTAATTTTTGACCTATGATCATAAGACTTTCGGGATTTGCAGACTGGAAAAATGCCCAGATGAGATCGTGAATCAAAAGGCCCTTTTTATGTCTTTCAAAAATTATGTCCGCCATAATGGGAAGCAGTGTACTGTCCCTGTATATTTGTGTCAAGATTGCGGAAGTGATATCCAGTACCCGGGCATATTCATCACTTATGCCGTCGCTGGAAGCTCCGGATGACAATATCCACCTTAAAACTGAATGAATGAGGTGTATATGTCTGAAGGAGAGATTTTCCTGAGGGGTGTTCTGTTTTTTGTCTGAAAGTATCTTTTTTATAATCAGCAGGGCTATCTTGTTTCTTTGATTCAGGTTTCTGAATAAATCAGTCCTTCTGATTTCATCTTTGAGAATAAACAATGTTGGAAACTGCAGCTTTTTGTCATTGATAAAAATATCTGCCTTATCCGGATTCTGTCTGGAGAGCTGGTTGAAAAAATCCTTCAGGTCATCCGGACCCTTGCTGTTTCTCACACCGTCTAAAAAATTTAAACTGTCGGGATCTGAATTGTACATGGATATCTAATATCTCCTTTAATAGATCTATCCATATATATTTATTTCTATAGGTTTTTTTTATTCCTCTCATTAGAAAATATTCTCATATTAAACGTTTTACAGCTTAAACAATGTAAAAAGTATGTATTCTAATGTAAATATGGCTTAACAATTATTCATAATTATTCAATTGTAATATATAATCAAAAACAAGCGCACTTAAAAACCATGCTATAATACACACAGTAAATTATAATAATACGGGGGAATACAAACATGTTGAAGAGAAACAAGAAGATGATGGTACTGCTGTTGACGGCTACTATGCTTACATCAACAGGAATTACCGCAATTGCAGCAAGCAACGATGGATGGACTGAGGCAAGTCAAACAGAAGCAGCAAAAAATGGTGTCTGGGATGTCTGGGTACAAAAATGGGAGACAGTAAAGAAGGATCCTACGCAGATGTCACTGACACCGGGAAGAAATGCAACTGAGTTGAACTTCGGCTGGTATTCAAAAGATGGTGAAGCTGATCCACAGCTGAAAATTGGCACAAAACAGGATTTAAGCGATGCAAAAGAAATTGATGTAACTAAGGGAGATGTTCCGGAGAATACTTATACAAAAGGTTATAATTATAATCATGCTACAGCAACAGGACTGGAAGAAAATACAACATATTATTATAGTTATACAGTAAATGGTGAATGGACAGCTCCAACTATATATAGGACTAAGGATACAGAAAGCTTTTCTTTCCTGCTTGTGGGAGATCCGCAGATAGGTTCTTCAAGCGGCAATACTGCAACAGGTGAAAGTGGATCACAGGGGCAGGATGCGGCTGTAAGAAATGACAGCTTCAACTGGAACAATACCATAAATACCGCATTGGCACAAAATCCAGATGTAAGCTTCATGATTTCGGCAGGAGATCAGATTCAGACTACAAAGGAAGAAGAGGATGAGCAGTCACAGAATATTGAATATGCAGGATATCTGAGCCCGGAGGCACTGAAATCACTGCCAGTTGCCACTACTATAGGTAACCACGATTCAAAAAATGTAAATTACACATATCACTTTAACAACCCTAATGCATCAGATAAGGGAACGACGACAGCTGGTGGAGATTATTACTATTCATACGGCAATACGCTGTTCATTGACCTGAACACCAACAGTGAAAATTATGCAGAACATGAGGATATCATCAAAGAAGCCATTTCTAAAAATCCAGATGTAAAATGGCGTGTGGTAACACTCCACCATGACATATATGGACCTGGTGAACATTCCAACGAACCTGAAATAGTAAACAAGAGATATAACCTGGCTCCTATTTTTGAAGACAATAAGATTGATATTGTACTCACAGGACATGACCATACTTATTCAAGATCATACATGTTAAAGGGTGGAGTTAAGGATGAATCCAAGATGATTGATGATGATACATTCGAAACTCAGTTTGAAGATAATGACCTGGAAGGAAAGGAAACAAGTCAGGAATACAAGGATTACCTAAAGAGTATTGAAGATCCAAAAGCAGTGCAGAAGGTTGACATAAAAGATGGTGAAACAGGTGTGGATCAGAGTACATTGGAAGATGCAAATAGCTTGGATGATTCAAAGACAGTTGTAAATCCAACCGGTATACTGTATATGACTGCAGATTCTGCATCAGGAAGTAAATATTATGACCTGGTAAAAAATCAGCAGGCCTATGTAGCTGCAAGATGGCAGGAGGATATCCCGACTTACTCCACTGTGTCTGTTGATGATACAAGTTTTACTATAAATACTTTCAGGACAGATACTGGAGCAAAAATTGACAACTCCTTTACTATTGTAAAATCGGAGGACAGTAAAGCAACTTTTGATGAGTTGAAAGATTTGATTTCAGAAGGAGAGAAAAAAGTTGCTGATGGTGACAACTATACAAAGGCAAGCCTTGAAAAATTGAATACTGCACTTGAGGCTGCAAAAGCTGTTTCTGAGGAAGCCAGTGAAGAAGCAATTGCCAAGGCATATGCAGATTTGAAAGGTGCCATTGATGGTATTCAGACTAAGGGCGACAAGACAGAACTTCAAACTGCAATAGATACTGCACAGGATGAATATGATAAAGCAGCTGTAGGTACAAAAGAAGGACAGTATCCTCAGGAAGCAAAGGACAAGCTTAATGCTGCAATTGAAACAGCCAGGACTGCTCTTGACTTGGATGACGATTCACAGACAGCGCTGGACAAAGCTACTGAAGCTTTGAATACTTCAGTAGAAAACTTCAAAAACAGTGTCGTAAAAGGTGGTTCCGGCGATAGTTCTGATGAAGAAGGACTCCAATCTGCAACAAATGATGCAGATGCATTATTGGAAGATACCAAGGACAAGATAGGAACTGGAGATAAACAGTATAAGCAGGAAAAAGCAGATGCACTTAAAGCTGCAGTTGCAAAGGCAAAAGCTGTTCTTGGCTCAGAGGACAGTTCGCCGGATGATGTTAAAAATGCACGTGAAGAACTAGACAAGGCAGTAGAAAACTTCAAGGCAGGAGATGATTTTAAATTCTATCCTCTTGCTGCTCTTGCAGGACTTTCCGCAGCAGCACTGCTTTTCATAAACAGGAAGAGAAAATTATTTGAAAAATAAAGTAGGATTACAGGAGCATGTAGGTGCTCCTGTAATTTTAATATGAACTGGAGGAACAGACTATGATTTCAAGACTATTTGGTGACAGAACCGCCAATATCAGGAGAGCAGTTATAGCAGTACTGGCATTGGGCTTTTTTGCATTTTTGTATTCCTTTAATCAGATAGACAAAGTACAGTTTTCCAACAAGGAAGGTGTGTCCTTTGACAAGGCTGTAGTTGAGGATATCATAAAGGACAACATACAGGAAGATGGTTCACGTGTAGGAAGGCAGACAGTAAAAATAAAAATGCTGAGCGGAAGTTATAAGGGAAGAGTGCTAAATGCCACCAGTACTTCAGGATATCTTTACGGTGCCGATTGTGAAAAGGGAATGAAGGTTGTTGTTTCGCTTAGCGTATCTGGGGACAACTATGTGGCTACTGTATACAGCTACAACAGGGGACCGATTGTATATGCCTTTGTAGGAATTTTTGTTTTGATACTATGGGCAATTGGAGGTAAAAAAGGTTTCAAGTCTGTTGTGGGGCTTGCATTTACATTCATCTGCATTGTATTTTTATTTATACCAATGATCTATAGGGGATATTCTCCATTTTTATCTGCAGTTGTTATAGGAATACTGGTCACGATAGTTACCATGTATTTGATAGATGGTTTGACTGTAAAATCAGTAGCAGCAGTATTGGGGACTATTGCAGGAGTTGTTATTGCAGGTGGAGCCGCTTCGGCGTTTGGATATTTTGCGAAAATATCCGGATATAATGTGTCGGAGATAGAGGATCTGGTGGTCATATCCAGCAAGACACATCTGAATATAGGTGGAATTTTATTTGCAGGAATACTTATAGCATCTCTTGGTGCAGTAATAGATGTCAGCATGTCTGTAGCATCTACGATAAATGAAATACATGAAAAAAATCCCGAACTTGACTTCAAGGAGTTGTTTGTCTCTGGAATAAATGTCGGGAAGGATATGATGGGGACCATGTCGAATACACTTATACTTGCATTTACAGGTGGTTCCATAAATACTCTGCTTTTGATATATGCCTACAATATGAAATACAACCAGATTATCAATATGTATTCTGTTGGAATAGAGATTATGCAGGGGGTATCGGGAAGTATCGGAGTTATTTTGACGGTACCTATAGTATCCTTTATAACCTGCAGACTGCTTACCGGCAGGTGTGCAAAAAAATTTATATAAGGGTGAACTATGAAAAAGAATGTAAAAATTTTGGCGAATGTAATTTTAGCTGTAGTAATTGTATTTTGTGTAGTTAAAATAGGCTACAGGTGCATAGGCTACTATAGGAATATTAAAAGCTACTTTGAAATTCAGGCGTTGAAGCCCAAAATTGAACATAACGCCAAAATAAATGCGGCAGAAGAAAAATTGAGAAAAATCAATCCGGATTATAAATTCTGGATAAGTATTCCAGACACTGATATAGGATATTTTGGTATGAATATTCCCAATACGGATATAAGTTATCCTGTTGTCCAGAGAAAGGACAATGAATTTTATCTAAGCAATAATTTTTACAGGCAAAAAAGTGCATCGGGGAGCATATTCGTAGAAAATAATGATGAACATGATGCAGGCAGAGATATGATCATTTACGGGCATAATATGAAAAGCTCCACCATGTTTAATAAAATAAATAATTTCAAAGAAGAAGAAAATTTTAAAAAGGGAATTGTAAAAATCATAAAAGACAACAAGGAATATACATATGAAGTCTTTTCTGTATTTGTAGTGGATGAAAAGAAGAATGAACTCAGAACTAATTTTGCTTCAGATGAAGAATATATGAAATATATAGACTTTTTAAAGCAGAGATCCATTTATCATAAAAACATTAAAAATAACGATTTTAAAAGGATATTGACCCTGTATACCTGCAGTTATGAATTTGATGGGGCCAGAACGATTGTATGTGCAGTGCTTAAATAGAAAGTAACATTTTTTCAACTCTATTCATAGAATGTAATTGGCAGTATTTAAACAGGAACAAAAAATAAGGAGGTTCCTAATGAACAATAATACATTTTCAAACAATTTCTATTCTATGAATCAGCCGTTTTATCCTTTTCCAAACGGGCAGATGAGAAGCTATGCCGGATTTGTACCAAGAAATGTTATAGTACTTCCGGTTCCGGCGGGAAGATGGAGCAGATGGGAAAATCTCGGAGGAAATTTGACTTCGGCACCTTCAGTATCTTCCTGGGCACCGAACAGGCTTGACGTGTTTGCACGGGGTACTGACAACGCACTGTGGCACATATGGTGGAATGGAACAAGATGGAGCAGCTGGGAAAGTCTCGGTGGAACTATTACTTCGGCACCTGCAGCAGTATCCTGGGGTGCGAACAGAATTGACGTGTTTGCACGGGGTACCGACAATGCACTATGGCACATATGGTGGAATGGAAGCAGATGGAGTGACTGGGAAAGCCTTGGCGGCATTATTACTTCAGGACCTGCAGTATCTTCCTGGGGTGCGAACAGGCTTGACGTGTTTGCACGGGGTACCGACAATGCACTATGGCATATATGGTGGAATGGAAGCAGATGGAGTGACTGGGAGAGCCTCGGCGGAAATCTTACCTCATCACCTGCAGCAGTATCCTGGGGACCAAACAGAATTGACGTATTTGCAAGAGGACAGGGCAATCGTCTGCAGCATATATGGTGGAACGGGACAAGGTGGAGCAGCTGGCAGAATCTCGGTGGACTGCTGACTTCGGGACCTGCGGTTTCTTCAAGAAGGGCAAACAGGCTTGAAGTATTTGCAAGAGGTTTCAACAATCAGCTTATTACAATGTCCTGGGATGGAAACAGATGGAGCAACTGGTGGAGTATAGGAGGAAACATAAACTCGGCACCTGCAGCAGTATCCTGGGGCCCCAACAGGACGGATGTATTTGCAAGGGGAAGCGGGAATTCACTGTGGCACACCTATAGAAGATAAAAATAAAAACAGCAGTATCCATTTTGCAGCGGATACTGCTGTTTTTTATTATTCTAAAATTCTATTTTTACCTTGTACTCCTTGAGCCATATATTTATCTCGATCAAATAGGCAAGGAGCTGTGGACCACGCATGAGCTGTCCGAACCAGGGAGCTTTGAAGGAGGAACCTCCTGTATCTATGAGTTCCTTCACGGCCTTTTTGTCTATAAGATTCAGTATGGGCGAGCTTTTGTCTGCCATTATGCGTCTCATCCACTTTTGAACATGTTTTGTGTACTCGGGGTTGTGGGTTTTTGGATAAGGGCTCTTTTTACGTTCAATGATTTCCTCCGGAAGAATACCCTTTAATGCTTTTCTGAGAAGCCCTTTCTCACGCCCCTTGTAGAATTTCATCTCTGAAGGTATGTTGAAGGCATATTCTACAAGTCTGTAGTCTGCAAAGGGAACTCTTGCCTCAAGGCTGTTTGCCATGCTCATGCGGTCCTTCCTTGTAAGAAGTGTTATCATGAACCATTTTATATTGAGATAGAACAGTTCCCTCATCCGTGCTTCGGACCTTGATTCTCCGTCAAGGTGGGGAACCTGTTTCAAAGTACCTTCATACTGTTCATTCAGATATCCTTCAAGGTCAAGTTTCTTCAATTCACCCGACAGTATTTCCTTTCGTGAATTTATGGATTTTGACCATGGAAAAGTGTGGGCGTTTATATCTTCGGGTCTCCTGTACCAGGGATATCCCCCGAAAATTTCATCGGCACATTCACCTGAGAGTACTACGGTATTCTTCTTTCTTATTTCCTTGAAGAAAAGGTAGAAGGAGGAATCTATGTCCGCCATTGCAGGGAGATCTCCGGCTATTACCGCATCGTATAGTGCATCCGCAAGAGCCTTGTTGTCATTTACAATTCCATGATGTCTGCTGTTTATATATTTTGACATCTTCAGTGCCCATACCCTGTCCGGAGTGGGCTCGAAGGAATTTGCCTCAAAGTACTTGTCGTTGTCCTTGTAGTCGATGGAGTAGGTATCCAGAGTTCTTCCCTGTTTTTTAAACTCCGAAGCTGCAACTGCAGATATTGTGCTTGAATCAAGTCCTCCTGAAAGCAGACAGCACACGGGAACATCTGCCACAAGCTGTCTTTTTATGGCATCCAGGAGAAGAGTCCTTACATGCTCTGCAGTGGTTTCCACGTCTTCTGTATGAAGCCTGCACTGCGGTTTCCAGTATTCACTGAGCTTTACACCATCTGGTGTATACAGAAGATAGTTGGCAGGAGGAACTTCGCGTATATTCTTGAACACGCCGCTCCCGAGGGCTCTTGCGGGGCCAAGTGCGAATATCTCTGTAAGTCCCTGTCTGTCTACTATGGGCTCTACAAGAGGATGGGCAAGAATTGTCTTGATCTCCGAGCCGAATATGAGGGAATTATTCTTTATAGTATAGAAAAGGGGTTTTACACCGAGAGGATCCCGTGCCATGAAAAGGCTTTTTTTGTCTTCATCCCATATGGCAAAGGCATATATGCCGTTTATATGGTGAAGGCACTCGGGTCCCCAGTGAATGTAACTTGTCAGGAGTACCTCGGTATCAGAATAGGAGTCGAATTCGTATCCCTCGTCCCTGAGTACCTTTCTCAGATCCTCCGTGTTGTAGAGTTCTCCGTTGTATACAATTATGAATTTCCTCCCGACAGCACTTTTTGACATTGGCTGGGCACCTCCGGAAGGGTCTACAACTACAAGTCTTCTATGGCCGAGAAGGGCATTTTCAGAAAGATAGTACCCTTCGTCATCTGGTCCCCTTTCTTTCAATGTATTTGTCATGTTTATGATTACATCCCTGTTTCTTGAGATGTTTTCTTTAAGATCAATCCATCCAGCAATTCCACACATACAAAGTTACCTCCGAAAATATTATTATCCACGTTAATTATAATTTATGACTATAAATTATATATGTGCATAAAAGAGGAATATTATTATGAATTTGATAAATTTAAGATTGGATACATGGCCATTATTTTGCTTGCATAATTGTACAATCTATTGTACAATATAAACGTGGAGGTGATGCTATGATAGCTACAAGTTATTCAGCTGTAAGACAGAATTTTAAAGATTTCTGTGATAAAGCAACAAGTGACTTTGAAACAATTATTATCACTCGTAAACGTGGTGAAAATGTAGTTATGATGTCAGAATCAGAATATAATAACTTATTGGAGAATCTATATGTAAGAAGTAATCCTGAATACTATAATGAATTATTGAACTCTATTAATCAGCTTAAAATGGGAAAAGGAAAGAAAATGGAGTTGCTAGATGAATAAGATTTTTTCAGATATTGCATGGAATCACTATGTATACTGGCAGTCAGAGGATAAAAAAATTTTGAGGAAAATTAATGAACTAATAAAGGATATAGAGAGAAATGGAAATGAAGGGATTGGAAAACCTGAAGCATTGAAGCATGAATTGTCAGGATATTGGAGCAGAAGGATAACGGACGTTCATAGGCTTATTTATGGTATTGATGATGGAAATATTTATATTGCAAGTTGTAAAGAACATTATAAGTAGTAAACTTAAATTAAATATTACTGATATTTTTACACCCTGTTAAGGGTGTTTTTGTTTATTCTGTATCATTTAACACTTTCTTCAGGAGGTAAACTGTAAAAATTATTTACTAAATTCGACAATTTATATAAAAAATATATGATATAGTAAATATGTATAAAGTATTTTCTGGATAATAGCAAATCATTTTAAAATAACTGATCACTACAATTAATTGTTAGGGATGTGGTAATGTTGAAAATTAAAGGTGCTAATGTATACATATTAGTTTTAATTATATATACACTATTAGGGAGCATTTATTTGAATAATATATATAAAAATTTACAAATTACATTTAATATAGGATTATTTACCATAAATCTTATTATATTTTTTGCCATATTTGGATTTTTATTAGGACTAGAAAATTCTATTAAAGAATTATTTAAAAAAAGTGGTAGTTTAAGATTTAATATTTTTAAATTATTAGTATCATCTATTTTATTTATTTTAATAACAAGTTATATTTTAACATACTTAAGTTTGATTCCAAATCAACTACTTTTAAAATACAATAATATATATACTGTAATATTACAATCATTATTTTGGGGATATAGTCTTACACTTGTGTTTAATAAAGTATAAATTATAAGCAAGTATGGAATTTCATATCAAAATAGGTTTCCAGAATAACAAAATATGATAATATATATTATAGATACAGTTATTAAATTGCAAAGGAGTTTAGCCCCTATGCCGGAAAAAATCAAAAATATTGAAGATGCCATAATGAAAAGTATACTGGATGTTTTCAAAGAAGATGCACTTCAATTCTTTGGCATAAAATCAAAAATAATTACTGCTGCGAGAACTGAACTAAAAAATCTTCAAATAGATACTTCCTTTATGGATTATACATTTTTATTAGACGACAACTCCTATTTGCACCTTGAGTTTCAGACTACAAATAGGAAAAGTGACCTTTCAAGATTTCTTGCCTATGATGCAGTTTTATATTATAAAGAAAATAGAGCCGTAAATACAATTGTAGTTTATTCTTCAAATATTAAAAAAGCCGAAACAAATATAAATATAGGATCTATTAAATATTCAGTTAATGCCTTCTATATGAGTAACCTGGATGGTGATGTAAAATACAAATACCTGGAGCATAAAATAAAATCTAATGATACTTTAAACAGTAATGATTTATTATCTCTCGTATTTTTACCTATAATGAACAGTACTAAAGATAGGAATGATAGAATATTGGAATCTATAAAACTAGCCAGGCAAATAAAAGACGACAAAAACCAGATGAATTCACTAGCTCTTTTGTATGCTTTTGCTGAAAAATTCGTAGACGGCAGTAATATGGATAGAATCAAGGAGGTGTTTGGAATGACTGAACTTGGAAGACTATTGAGAGAAGAAGGTAAAAAAGAAGGTAAGGAAGAAGGAAGAAAAGAAGGAAGAAGACAGGAACTTGTAAGAACATCTACTAGGCTGCTGACTAAAAAGTTTGGTATTTTACCTGATAATATAAAAGCAAAGATAGAAAATTCTGACACTACCGTACTTGAAATAATAGTTGACGAAATACTTGACTTTAAAAAGCTGGAAGATACTTATAAATATTTAAAATAGGACAGGATAAAATTTATTTGGAGATTACTATGGGAAAAATAAAAGTACTTTGGCTAAAAGTGCTTTTATTTATACTTATTTACAACCATATTGTTTCAATTTGGATTTGAAAGAATCACAAAAATCAAAGAAAGAGTCAGGTACAGTCATAAGATCAGTACCTTCATTTTTTTTATTTAGTTCATGTGCAAAATTTTTAATTTTATCAATAAACCCTAAAAAATCTCCATTCTCTTTATTTTCATCAGTTAACCCATTAAAATCAAAAGTTGCTGTAGGCAACCCCATAATTTTCATAGCCACTTCTATATGCCCCAAAATTACACTCATATCTTGGTAGTATCCATCAGCAGATACAATGCCGTACTCTTTATTAGTTTCTTTAAATGCATCATATGCTTTTTTAGTATTAATCAAAATATCATTTTTTACACTTATTTCTACCTTATCTTTAGTATCATCATTCATTAATTCTTTAGAACTATTATTAGATTGATTTTCGTCAGTAATTTTGCTTATAGATAAATTATTAATATCTAAGTTCGATTGATTGTTATAACTATTTATGTAAATATCACTCATACATAATCACCCCTTATTCTATATCTTCGTTTATGGTATTATTTGATTTAGTGAATAAAAAATTAAGTCTTAATTTAATCCCTTTAGATTAAAAATATTGACTTGTTCAACTGTTTATTTATACTATATTTATACGGCAAATAGATTGTCTGAAAGGATGGACTGGCAAATTGACATTAAAAAAGAGAATTGTTATAAGACAGGATGTATATAAATTGGCCATGCCAATTTTTGCTGAACAGCTTTTCGTGGCAACCCTTGGCATGGTGAATACCATGATGGCAGGCCATATAAGCAAGGAGGCCGTATCTGCAATAGGAATGATAGATTCCTTCAATTACATACTCATTGCCTTTTTCTCGGCACTTGCAGTAGGCGGGACTGTAGTGGTGGCACAGTATATAGGACAGAAGAACAGGAATATGGCAAATGTGGCCATGAAGCAGTCTCTCTATTCAGGAGTACTTATATCCCTTGTCATAACTCTTCTGATTTTTCTGTTTGAAAAGCAGCTCATAGTTGTTCTCTACGGTGCGGCGGACAGGATTGTCATAGATTATGCCAGAGTATATTTTAGAATAACTCTGGTTACATATCCAATGATAGCACTGGATCTCATAGCAAATGGAGTCATGAGGGGAAGCGGCGATTCAAAAACTCCCATGAAGATAACCATGTTCATGAATGTACTCAATGTAATACTCGGATATATTTTTATATACGGCCTCAATTTCAGCTTTCTGGGCTTCAATATCAATCTTGCAAGCATGGGTGTAAAAGGTGCTGCACTTGGAATTGCAATAGCCAGAACGGTAGGCGGAATTGCTGCACTTTTTGTACTTCTGAGAGGTACGCGAGTGCTCAGGCTGACTGGTATTTTTAGCTTCAGGTTTGACATGGATATCATAAAACCAATATTTCTTGTGGGTATACCTGCCAGTGTGGAATCATTGATATTTACCGGCGGGAAACTTATTACACAGGTATTTGTCGTGGGAATGGGTACAATATCAATAGCTGCAAATACAATAGGGAATTCCATAGCTACCATGCTCAATATACCCGGAACTTCCCTTGGAATTGTGGCAACGGCACTGATAGGGCAGTACATGGGAAAAGGAGACAGTAATGAGGCAGAGAGATGTCTTTCCTACCTGTATAAGATGTCTACGGTGCTTTTGATATTTCTCTGCCTTGTTTCTTTTCCAGCAGCAGGTTTGTGGGCATCGCTGTATACGGCAAATGTGGAAACCATAAATCTTACAGCACTGCTTATCAGGACAAATGCACTCTGCATACCCCTCTGGTCTATTGCGTTTGTACTTCCTGCAGGGCTCAAGGGTGCAGGAGATGCAAGGTATACGATGGTGACGACAATTATAGGAATGTGGGTCTTCAGAATAGTAACTGGATATATACTTGGCATAAGTCTGGGACTGGGGCTTTTAGGAATATGGACAGGCATGTACATGGACTGGCTGGTGCGGGGAATTCTATATTATGCAAGATTTAAAAAAGGAAAATGGAAGAATATTGTATTGATAAAAAGACAATGAAATTTTAAACGTATAATTAGTAAATTACTAAACAAAATATAATGGATACAAAAATTTTGCGAGGTGATTTATTATATGAAGAAAAGACTGAGAATACTGGCATTTATCCTATTTTTCATGTCTCTCATAGGAATTTCAGATGTCTATTCAAAAGAATTGTACAAACCAAGTAATGGAAGCGATTCTGTAAATATATCCATAGATTCCAGCAAAAACGGAGAAATGCCCAAGAGATTCAGGAAGGATACGGAACTTAAGGCCTCCGGAAGTGCACAGTTTACAGGCGGAAATATCGACCTTATGAAGAAGGCAATAGGCAGTAGTAACATAACAGTTGTGGATCTCAGGCAGGAATCACACGGATTCATAAACGACATGGCGGTGAGCTGGAAACCTAAAGGCAGCAACAAGGCCAACAAGGGACTTACAAAGAAACAGGTAATAAAGGACGAGAAGAAAAAGCTCAAATCAGTAGAACCTGGAAAACCAATCATGGTAGAGGACAAGAAAATAATACCTGAAAAAGTTCAGAGTGAAAAGGAGCTCGTAGAAGAACACGGAATGGACTATATAAGAATACCTGTTACAGATACGGAAAGACCTGAGGATGAAATGGTGGATTATTTTGTGGATACAGTGAGGAAGCTGCCGGAAGACACCTGGCTCCATTTTCACTGCAAGGCTGGAATAGGAAGGACAACAACCTTTATGACAATGTATGACATAATGAAGAATGCAAAAAAGGACAGCCTTGAAGATATAATGGAAAGGCAGGTTCTCCTGGGCGGCAAGAATCTTCTTAAACCCGAAGATGGCAAGGAAAGTGAGTCACATAGGAGATCGGATCTCATAAGAAATTTTTATAAATATGCAAAATCCAACAATGACAATTATGAAACCTCCTGGACACAGTGGCTCAGGGAGAACAGCTGATTAAAAAAATACTCCGGGCTTATATGGCACCGGGGTATTTTATGCTTCTGCCGGAAAGTGCATTGTCCAGCACATGACCATTTTTTACGGAGATTTTCCCGTTTACAATCACATAGTCAATTCCTGAAGGCTGCCTGTCCGGAATTTCAAAGTCCGAATTGTCACATATTGTATCGGGATTGAATACTACGAGATCGGCATCTGCGCCTTCCCTTATCCTCCCCTTGTTTTCAAAGCCGAGTATTTCTGCAGGAAGCAGAGATGACTTTCTCACCGCATCTATAATTGAAAGACGGTTTTTATTGTGCACCATTTCCCTGAAAAATCTCGGGAAGGTGCCTGAATTCTGTGGATGACCTTCTTTTATGTTTCCGGAAGGGCTTGGCCCTGCGTCAGAAGAGGGAACTACAAAATCCGCATTCAGGGCATCGTATATTTCCTCTTCAACTCCGGTGAAGCATATCACAATTATATCCTCCAGGCTTTTTCTCAGCTCGTGGTAGAGGGATTCGGTGAGATACTGTCCCTTGTACTTTCCGGAGGCTACCAGCATGCTGCCGTATTTCCACCCGAATTTTTTTATGTGATCCGGATCATAGACGCTGGTGTTCATTCCCGTGGCAAAGTTGGTATACATTCCGCTGTCCGCCCATACGTCAAATCCACTTTTCCGTGCACTTTCAATCATCTCCAGGGCTGGTGCCATTATGCCCGTACCATATTGATAGACAAGGTGTGATATCTGAACCCGTGCTCCCGTTATTTCCGAAATGTCTATGGCCTCCTTCAGGGATTCCAGCTCGCCCGGACCTGAAAGCCTCGTATGTATTGAAACGAGTCTCCCGTATTCAGCAGCTATTCTGCTCAGCTCGATTACCTCCTCGAAGGAGGAGCCGGGAGCGTATTCCAGCCCGAAGGATACTCCTATGGCGCCTTCACGGAAGGACTGCCTGAGAAGCTTTTTCATGGTTTTAATCTGGCGCTTTGTGGCCGGAACATATGGATCACATGCACCCGCCTCGTTTCTCAGGAGGAAGGAGTGGCCCACAAACTGTGCCTGGTTTATGGGAAAGCCGCCGCTGTCCTGCCGCGAGAAGAAGTTTTCGACATCCAGTATTCCCCCGCCGCAGTTTCCTCCTATGGTGGTAGTTATACCCTGTGCCAGGGACAGCTTTCCGCATACTGCATCTCCGTTTATGTGGGCATGAATATCTATAAATCCGGGGCTTACTATCCTGCCGGATGCATCAATTGTAATCCTGCCTGATATTGGAGTGTCTGTGACAGTGCATATTCTGCCGCTGTTTATGCCTATGTTTCCCTTTTCCACGGTCATTCTTTCAGGATCTGCAATATAGCCGTTTTTTATCGTTACATCATAGATATTCATTTTGACTCCCCCTATAATATAATATGTTATTACTAATATACCACATTCTTTTGTATGATTTCCATGAAGGTGTCAGGTGCCACAACTTTTATTTTGGGATTTTGTTCAAGCTTTAGAACAACATTGTACACATCCTCCAGAGTCTTGCTCCAGGCATGTATGTATACGACTGTGTAGGCCGTTTCCCTTCTGGTGTCCGTATATCCCTTTTTAACATAGTCATCTATGTTTTTCACAAGCCCGCTTTCATTCTCAATACCCGACCACAGCAGATTTCTGCAGGATACCACAGGTTTTCCCCTGCTCCAGATTATCCTTCCGTGGTAGCTGTCCTGCCTTTTGTAGTCAAGGTAGAAAAGCCCCTTTATGACCGGTTCACCTGTATAAATATCCCACAGATCTTTTCTGTAGAATGCCCTGTCATCAAGTATGCACACGTATTTCTGGTCTGTACTTTTCATATAGGAGCCAAGTTCCCTCACATAGGAGTCAAGACTTTTTCTGTCAAATCTGGAAGGGTATATATATCCCATTCCCGAGGGAGATACAAGAAAATCGTCACGGAAATTTTCTGCAGAGGCATACTTGTAGTACATGTCGAGCACGGTTGGTGCCAGATAGTAGAGTGAAGGGCTTACCGTCCATCCCATGTTGAAGCTGCCTCTGTACCTTGAGCCGTACCATTTCGGGGAGGAGAAGCAGCTCCCGAGATTCCACTGCTGGTTGTCGCCGTCGGACATTATGAAGGTGACATAGTGCATATTTTTTTCTGAAGTAGCTCTGGCAGCCTTTGAGGACTTCTGTTTCAGCGGGCAGGACGGAAATGCACTCAGTACGGTGAGATTATAGGACCAGTCTGCAGGTATTGTAACAATGCCGTATTTTGATGCCAGGGCTATATTTTTGAATTCATCGGGCCCCCACCCGAGACAGATGGAGTTTTGGGGCATTGATCCGAATATTGTGTCCCTCAGTTCTTCGGCATCCTTGTCATCTTCATAGAATATGAGGGATTTTGTCATTATGGCATAGTCTCTTAGGGCGGAAGCTCTCTTTGGATTGAGCTGGATTACCGTGGAGTGGTTCAGACCCGAATTCCACAGCTTTCTATAACCCCAGTATTTGTCAGTATTTCTGCAGTCTCCTGCAAGTTTTGTAATTCCGTGGGATCTCACCGCCGGTTCAATGGATATGTCCACTGCTATGGAGTTTTTCAGGGAGGCCAGGGAACAGGCGTTGTTTATTGAAGGATCACCGGGAACTGTGCTGTCATAGAGAACGTATCCGTCCACGAGATATCCGAACCTGTCAAGTAGACACCAGGGATCATTTACAATTTCATACTTTACCCCGTAGTTGTTTTTAAGATCCTCCAGCCATATTTTATAGGAAGGCTGATTGCTGTTCAGGGTATATATCTGGGAACTGGATTTTGAACATATTCCCTGAAGCGTTGCCACCATCGTATTTTGGGCATCTGTGAGCTTGTTCTGTTCTATTACATAGAGATGATCCGGTGCTGTGGTATTTTTCACGTAGGGACGGCTTCCAATGCCGGCTGCACTGACCGGCATGATAGGGGATATGCATAATACTGCACAAATAAACAATGCAAAAATTTTCTTAACCGGATGTTTTAAAAACAATAAAATCACCTCCAGCATCTATTATGCATAATAAATGGAAATTTATGCTGAATTTTATTGTCAAATATGTTTATATTTAAATACGTAGATGTTATAATATACTAAAAGATCCAATAAAATTCATTTAATAGATTATATAATTCTGATTATAAACTTCACTAACGGATTTTTGGGGAGGATAATATTATGAACAATGCCAGAACTCTATACGGGGGAGAAAGTATGCATGATTTTCTGTCTGTTGTCAAATTGGTGCTTTTGAGTGTTTCGCTGCTTCAATATTTCATGAGGTATAGTTTGAAGAATTTGCTCGGTGCTTCGGAGTATGCTGGTAAAATATTCACAATTCTGGTATGCCTTTCTCTGCTTTGCTATTCAATATGGGTCGTTTTTTTGGTGAAAAACAAAAAATCGGGTTTTGTATTTAAGCATGAAGAGATGATCAAGGCTGCGGACAGCTTTATTTTTGTAGGATTTTTAACGATAATGATATGGATTTCCAACCTGGATTTCAATGAATATAAATTTTTATTACTCTTTATTATTGTAATTTCCACACTTCAATCGGGAATGAAACTCGGTATTCTTCTGTCTCTGTCAGCAGCTTCTGGACTTGTCCTGACAGATTATGTTTATATGTTGAAATACAATCTGTCGGTGAATTTTGCAAATGATATTGTCACGTCTGCCGTATATGTTGCTGTTGCCTGGATTATAGGATATTACGTAAAGACAATGCAAAAGAATATGGAAACAAAGAATATGCAGCTGGAATCGCTGTACAGGCTGCTTGACCTGGGGAAACAGAAGAGAAGGGAAATGGATGATGCACTGTTGAAGTACAAACTGGAAACAAAACAGCTTGAAGTAGATATGAAAAAGAATATTGAACTGCTCTCCAATATATCACATGATTTAAAAACGCCTCTTAATGTAATATTTGCAGCACTTCAGCTCTTATATCCATGCAAGGACTGTGGAAAGAAAAAAGTTATAAACAAGCACATAAAGTATGTGGATGTGATGAAACAGAACTGTTACAGGCTCATGAAGATGATAAATGCGCTGCTTGATGTTACGAGAATCAATTCAGGAAGACTGAAGCTTGATATCCGCAATACAAATATGGTAAGCACAATTGAAAACATAGTTGATTCCGTAGTTCCCTATGCCGAGGAAAGGAATATAGACATAGTATTTGACACGGATGTGGAAGAAAAAATCATGGGAGTGGATATCGACAAAATGGAGAGAATAATATTGAATCTCCTGTCGAATTCAATGAAATTTACAAAATGCAATGGGAAAATAGCCGTAAATTTCAAAAACATGGATGACCATGTACTCATTTCTGTAGAGGACAATGGAATAGGAATACCGGAAGACAAACTTGAAGTTATATTTAAAAGGTTTTCTCAGGTGGAGAGTATCTACAGGGGAAACTCGGAAGGAAGCGGAATAGGTCTGTATCTTGTGAAATCCTTTGTAGAGATGCACGGAGGGGAGATATATGTTGAAAGTAAATATGGTTCGGGAAGCAAGTTCACTGTAAAACTGCCTGCGAGGACTGCAGGGAAAAATCATATGGAGGATGTTGTACAGGATCACGAAGTGGACAGGGACAGGCTCAATGTGGAACTTTCCGATATAACATTGTGAATATATTGTGATATAATATTAATATTACAGAACGAGGTGATTATATGGACGATATTGCGGGGAAAGGCTGCGACATACTTGTGCCCTTCAGTGAGAGGAAACCGCTTCCGGATATAGAGCACAGCATTACAAAGACCTACAAGAAAAATATATGGTCGAAATTTGTAAAAGCTGTAAGGGATTTTGAGATGATAGAGGAAGGGGACAGGATAGCCGTTGCAGTATCCGGGGGAAAGGACAGCATGCTCATGGCAAAGCTGTTTCAGGAGTTGAAAAAACACTGGAAGCTGAAATTTGGGCTGGAGTTCATAGCAATGGACCCGGGCTACCATGAGAGCATAAGAAAGCTCCTGGAAGACAACTGCAGGTACCTTGACATACCTGTACATATATATGAATCCGATATTTTTGACGTTGTAAATAAAATAGCAAAGGATTATCCATGTTACATGTGTGCAAAGATGAGAAGGGGATTTCTCTATACAAGGGCGCAGGAGCTTGGCTGCAACAAGCTTGCACTGGGGCATCATTTCAACGATGTAATAGAAACCACCCTTTTGAATTTGCTGTATTCCGGAAATTTCAAGACAATGCTTCCGAAACTCAGATCCACGAACTTTGAGAACATGGAACTCATAAGGCCGCTCTATTTCATAGAGGAAGCCCATATAAGAAATTTTATACAAAGCAGCGGAATATGGCCCCTCAACTGCGCCTGTATGGTGGCTGCAAAGAAGACAGGCGGCAAGAGATATGAGATAAAGGAACTCATAGAGAACATGAAGAAGTCCTTCAAGGGCGTTGACAAATCAATTTTTCACGCCGCCTGCAATGTGAACATGGATTCCATACCCGGCTGGACAAAAGACGGTGAAAAACATTCATTTCTTGAGGAATATTGAGGAGATAAAAAATTGAAGATATGGGGAAAGCTTTTAAAGAAAAACAAAATAGTAAAAGACATGGTTGCCGCGGTAGAGGACGGTGAGAGCTACCAGGAGGATCTCAAAAAATGCATACTGGACATATGCAGGGAGTTTGACCTGGAAAGGCCCTACTGGCTTCCATATAATGTGGATGAATACAATAGAAGGAGAAAGACGTCCTTTACACAGGACAATTTCATGGACACCGTGGACTTTGACAAGTTCGTCATAGAAGAAATCGACATAAAAAACTAAAGAGGCTATGTTCTGCCATTCGGTTCAAACAATCAAATGGCCATAAATAATTCTGCAAAATTTTAGCAAAATAAGAATGGAAAATTGACATATGGGCAGCATATAACATATAATATAAATATGATTTTGCATATAATTTGCAGAATGGAGGGAATAGTATGCTTTTAGAGTTTAGAACCAAGAACTACAAATCATTTGAAGATGAACTCACATTTTCTCTTGTACCAGCGCCCAAACAAAAAGGACTCGATTATAGTTTGCTGGAAGAAGCTATTGGAAAGAAAATCTACAAAGGTTTATGCTCAGCCGTTATTTATGGACCCAATGCCTCTGGAAAAACCAATATTATTGGTGCTATGGACACCTTTAAATCAATTGTATTACGTGGAAATATTCGTAATGATGAGGATAAAAGCGATCCTAACGCTGCAGCCACGGCTTTAGAACTGATTCCAAATAATTCCCATAAAAACGTCGCTCCAGTATATTTTTCAATTAAGTTTATCTCGAACGGAATGCTGGTGGAATATTCTTTTTCAGCTGACTTTGGTAAATTTTTAGAGACTGATTATCAGCGCAGGATATTATCCGAAACTCTAAAGATCAACAATTCCTTGATTTTTTCACGAAATGAAGGCTTGAAGTTTGACTCTTTGGATGCCATTCAGGAGCTTCTCGTAAATGCTTTTGAGCAGAATTCAGAAGGTGCAATTGCTCTGGCCAAAAGTAATCTAAATGATGAAGAACTTTTTTTAATGAATGGTTTCAAAACAATGTTTAGTTCCAAATTGGTTGCATTGATCAGCAGTTGGCTAGACAACAAATTTATGATTATTTACCGTGCGGATTCTATGAATCTTATTCGAAAATTCAGTGATCCAAAGAAAAAGTCCGTGTACATTGAAAAGACTATAAATGAGGCTGCCACCTATTTCGGAATTAATTCAAATGCCATTGGATATGTAGTAGACGGTGACAATAATGAAGCAAAACTCTGTTCCATTTTTAGTGAAACTAAAAGAGGTACTGCGATTCCAGCGGAACTGTTTGAATCCTATGGGACTATTCGTTTTGTAAATATGTTCCCTTTAGTAGTTAATGCTCTTTTGAATGGTGGTACTTTGGTTGTAGATGAATTCGATGCTTCCATCCATCCGATGGCATTAATGAATATTATCAACATTTTTCATAATGATGAAATCAATATTCACCATGCGCAGCTTATTTTCAACACACATAACCCTATTTTCTTAAATGCAAATCTTTATCGGAGAGATGAAATTAAATTTGTGGAGCGTGATGAAAAAACTCATTACAGCAGCCACTATTCTCTCTCAGACTTTGGAACCACAGGAAAATCTGGTGTTCGTAAAAATGAGGATTACATGAAGAATTATTTCGTGGATCGGTATGGTGCCATTAAAGATGTTGATTTCACACCTATCTTTGAAAAACTGATGTCCCATGAAGAAGAGGTGTGATCATATGCGTAAAGAGAATAGAACCTACTATTTTTCAGTTGAGGGTGAAACCGAGCAATGGTATTTAGAATGGTTTCAGGGTATGGTCAATGCTGATCCTGCGACAGTATATACCGTCAAATTAGATAGCAAAATTCAAAAAGATCCTGTTGTTCGTGCGAAACAGATGACCATCATTGGTAAGACTGAAATTACTCATATCTGTGATTATGAAAGTGAAGAACCGGTACATGTTCAGCAATTCAAAACTGTTTTGGATCGAATGAAAGAAGCACAGAATTCAGGAAAAAACATTAAGTACCAGTTGGGATATAGCAATTTTACATTTGAGCTCTGGATCATTCTTCATAAAGCTGATTGTAATGGTATCCTGACCCATCGCCGTCAATATCTTGCGCCACTCAATCGAGCGTACGATGAGCACTTTGAGAATTTAGATCAATACAAACACGAAGATAACTTTAAACGCATACTCGGACAGTTGACCTTGGAGCACGTTCGTGAAGCAATCCGGCGCTCAAAAGCTATTATAAAGAGAAACCAAGAAGCTGGTTATATTTTGCAAGCGTACAAAAGATATAACTATTACAAGGAAAATCCGTCACTTTCTATTTGGGAGTCTATAGAAAAGATTTTATGGAAATGTGAATTACTATAACAGTTATTTTTTATGCGAAAAACTGCCGCACTAATTTTTTAGTGCGGCACTCCCTTTTTTATACACGCCTGTTTCTAGCTGTCAAATATAGTTACGAATTTTATTGAATACAGATCTGCCATTTCCCTTGCATTTGAACCCTCGTCCCTGAGTATTATATAGCTTATACCCACAGTTTCAAGTATTCCCGTACGATCCTGCATCGTCCCGGTACCGAGAAGGAAGGTTACTCTGACTCGCTTGCCTATCTGTGTCCTTAAGTATCCCTGGATATAATCGGTATCCTGAATTACAGGAGAACCAGGAGCCATTTCAAAGCCGCAGCCTCCGGTTGCACCGGTGGGGCCTGTGGTACCTGTGGTGCCGGCAGTGCCTGTAGTTCCGGGTTGAACCTGCCTGAGCCAGTCAGGATCTATATCTATATTGTCTGCATCCTCTTTTCCCTCGTCTTCATCTTCATTTTCATATTCCCCTGAAGTCTGCTCCTCATTTTCATCATCTTCAAATTCAGAATCATCTTCTTCAGGAACATCTCCTTCAGGGTCATAAGTATCTGTTATGGGGGATGAAATTTCACCCATGGAAGGATATCCCGGAATTACGGGAATGCCTCTCGGCATCATTGGAATTGCAGCAAAATAATCTGGATAGCTTGATATCATAAAACAATTACCTCCGTTGAATTAATCATGGAAATCGTATTTAAGTGCTCGCATATAGTTCTGTAGGATTGTAGAAACAGTGATTGTTCACCTGAACCTGAAAACTGCCCGTTCCATTGTAGGGGAAAGTATAGGGGCAGGGTGCATATGGGTTGAAGTACCACAGGGAATAACCAATATTGAACAATCTGTTTCCGGCAAGCGCCCAGTCTGCTATGTCGTAGTGTATCTGGTCAGGTGGGTTCGACCATATGGTCTGTGGATTGGATACACCGCGTATGAGGGAGCGCATGCAGTCGAACTGGCCTTCTTGATAGAGTACCTTCCGTATATCGCCCTGGCCGATTCTCTGGTATTCTCCATAAGGTACCCTCACCCTGTTCATGACAACAGTGGCGACAGCCCTCATTCCATTGTCACCCTCACCGCCGGCCTCGCATTTTATGATTCTGGCAAGCAGCTCTCTATCCGAAAAAGCCATCTGTTTTCACCTCGTGAATATTACTACATTATCAGTTTATTTGAACAGCACCAAAAAGTTACAATTAAATTTTATATATTCTTTTTATTTTAATGTTCAAAAATGCAAATTAATGTTATATAATGTTATTGACTTTGGTAGATAATTATGAAAATTTGCCTTTAAACTACATGAACATAAAAATTAAGGAAGGGGTACGCAGTTTATGGTTAAAATGAGGAAAATTGCAATGTCTGCGGCAATCTCCCTTGTACTTGCTTTTGGCTTTGGAAGTACAGGGGCATATGCAGCACCCAGTGTCACGAGAATAGACGGAGGTGCAGGGGGAAGAATAGGCACGGCGGATGAACTTGCAAAACAGCAGTTTTCATCTGCCAGTAATGTAATACTTGTAAATGGCTACAACTATGCAGATGCCGTAAGTGCAACGCCGCTTGCAAAACAGCTCGAGGCGCCCATACTACTGACAGCCGGGAGCGATGAGCTTGAAAGTGAAGTGGCTGACACCATAAAAGATCTTGGTGCAAAAAATATCTACATAATAGGGGGTACTGGTGTAGTTTCAGTTTCCATTGAGATAAGCCTCAAGACTCAGTATAAAGTAGAGCGTATTGAGGGTACGGGCGACACTACACGAATGGGTACAAATGCGGCAGTGGCAAAAAAGGTTCTGTCCATGAGCAATCAGAAGACAGGAATGCTCGTGTATGGATACAACTACCCTGATGCCCTGTCCGTGGCGGCAATTGCCGCACAGAAGGGGTATCCAGTACTGTTTTCAGGAGACACGGATGTCAGCCCTGTAATAAAAGAAGTGGCCAGCGGGCTTACGATAAAGGCTGTAGGCGGCGATGGAGTTCTGCCGGCTTCTGTTGTAAATTCCGTAAAGGGCACAAAGATAACGGGAAACACAAAGGACCGTTATGAGACAAACCTTGCAGTGCTTGATTATTTCGACAACAATGGGGGAATTGACTTCGACACGATCTATGTGGCTTTCGGCGGAAGTACCCAGCTTCAGTTTGCAGATGCGCTTTCGGCATCGGCGGCAGCGGCAAAGGATGGTTCACCACTTGTACTTTCCGGTTCTGCAGTAAATGACCCGACTATAAAGGCAAGAAATTACATTCTTTCAAAGAAGGAGAGTCCTAAAATAATAATGGTAGGGGGAACCGGGGTAATAAACTCCCAGGTTGAGAGCTATTTCAAGAATGATGATCCATTCGGGGTTATTGGTATAGAATAACAAAAAAATATGAAAAAAAATTTAAAATTTTTGGAACATCTGCTAAAGATGGCACGTCTAATAGATGTAAACAAAAAAATAGTATTATTATAAGAAATTTTTTATTAGTGTATAATTTTGCAGAAAAAGAAGGATTTTTTCAACTTGTGTAGAATAGTATATCAATGAAATAAATGCAGGTGTTGGTATATATAGCCTGTAGAATTTGAAATTCAACTATGCTATAATAAACATTAGAATTGCATTAATTATACAACTAATAGATTTTTATCAATATCATTTAATATTGTACTGAATTAGTAGAATCTGTGATATATCTATGGTATAATAATGTCTGTTTTAGGAATGGTGTCTTATTATTGGACATGTATTCAAAATTCAATAAGTATATATTTAAAATATATATATATATAATAAAAAAGAATTTTAATTAAGATTCACTTAAAATTTGAGGAGGGTATTACAATTATGAGTAAGAAATCTACAAAAGTGCTTGCAAGTGCTACACTTATGTCATTGGTTTTGACTACAGCTCTTACAACTGGACCTGCAAAAGCAGCAGCTGGTTCCGTAACAAGAGCAGGTGGAGCAGACAGATATGCAACCGCAGCACAGGTTGCTACAGAAAACTGGGCAGAAGGCAGTGAAAATGTCGTACTGGTTTCAGGACAGGGTTATGCAGATTCAGTAAGTGCATCCGTACTGGCAAAGAAATTGAACGCTCCAATTTTACTTACAACTCCAGATGAGCTTAGTGCCGATGCAAGTTCCGCATTGACAAAATTGAGTCCAAAGAATGTATATATTGTTGGAGGAACAGCTTCAATATCAGATGCAATTGAGAGCGGACTCAAGGGAACATACAGCAATGTTGAAAGACTTGGCGGAAAAGACAGATATGATACAAACCTTGCAGTAGCTCAGAAGCTGGTTGACCTTGGAGTAAGCAAGGACAATATAATAGCAGTAGCAGGAACTGGTTTCTCGGATGCACTTTCCGTAGCACCGGTTGCAGCAGCTAAAGATGAAATACTGCTTCTTACAAACAACAATGTTGCTTCCTTGAGTGCAACAACTGATTTTGCAAAGGATGCAAATGTTACCGTAGTTGGAACTACAAATGTAGTAAGCGATGCAGTATATGATGCATTGAAGGCTGACAGCAGGGTAGACGGCGGAACAGACAGATTTGAGACAAACCTCAACGTATTGAATAAATTCGACAGCGACCTGAAGACTGACAAGCTTTATGCAGCAAACGCTTCAGGACAGGGTTATGCAGATGCTCTGGTTGCTTCAGCAGTAGCCGGAAAATATTCAGCACCACTTGTACTTCTTGATACAGAAGATGCAGCAGCTACAAGCAATGCAGTAAAATATATAGGAACAAAGGCTACAAAGACAACTGACCTTCAGGTAGTTGGAGGAACTGGAGTTGTTACGGATTCTACAGTTAGTGCAATCAACAATGCAGTAAATCCAAGTAATAACAATGGTGGAGATGCGGAAGTTTCATCAATCGATACAGTAGGCTTGAACCAGATTAAGATTGTATTCAATCAGGAAGTTGATGAAGATACGGCTAAAGAAGTAGCAAATTACAAGGTTGACGGAGATGCACTTACTGATGGCGATGCCGTTGCAACTCTTCAGGATGACGATAAGACTGTTTTGATCACTCTTGCCGATGCACAGAAGCAGAATGATGATGTGGATGTAACAGTAAAGAAGGCAATACTTACTTCCGACAAGTCAGAGACAGTTCCTGAATTCACACAGACTGTAACATTCTCTGACACTACAGCTCCTACAGTTGATTCAGTCAGTGTAAGAGGAAACAACAAACTTGATATTGTATTCTCCGAAGCCGTAAAGGCAGATGGATCAGATGAAGAAGCAGCACTCAAATCAGTAGTATCCAAGCTTAAGATAAATGGAAAGAATTTGTCTTCCTTTGGAATAAATTATGATTATTCAGAATTGGATGATGGAATAAAGGCTACTGGGGAAGATTATTATTATACAGATGAAGTAGAACTGTATTTTGATTCAAAGCTTCCAACAGGAGACAATACATTAAAGGTTTCAGACGGAGATGACAATGCTCTTGAAGATGCAGCAGGATTCCCGGTTGAAGAAACTACCGAAGATTTTTCAGTTGATGATCTCAGCAGTGCACCGGAAATCAAGAGTATAGAAGCTAAAGACGATGGCACGGTTAAGGTTAACTTTGACAGACCAATGGATGCCAAGACAGCTGTAAAGAGTGGTTATTATAAAATAAATGGTAAAACTATTCCATCTGATGCTGTAGCACTCAAAGAGGATGATACCCAGGTTAAAATAACCAAGGTAAGCGGCCTGTTGAATAAAAATTCAAATACAATATCCATCAGTGATGACGTAAAAGATGCTTATGGAAATCATGTAGAGGATGATACCAATGAATCATTTACATTGGAGGAAGATACTACAAAACCTACAGTAACTTCAATTTATGCTCTTGATGATGATACTATAAGAGTTAAATTCAGCAAGGATGTAGATGCACTTTATGCTACAAATAAATCAAATTATAAATTGAAGGACAATGACGGTACTGATATAACAGGTGAGATAGATAATATTACAGTTCCTGGTGATGACAAAATTGAAGATGGAGATACTACAGATATAGTTGATATAAATGTAGGTGAAGATCTCACAGATTCACAATACACGTTGACAGTAAAGAATATTCAGGATACAGCTAAGACTCCAAATGTAATGGATGATTATACTGATACATTTGATGGCGCAGAGGATGTAAAGGCAAAGGCAGATGCATATAAAGTTGATGCCGACACAATTGTCATTGTATTCAACAAGGCAATGGATTCAAGCACACTGGATGATACAGACAGCTATGAATATGTAAATGAAAAGGGAGATACAAAGACACTTCCAAGCAGTGCGGACGTTACAGTAAATGATGACAACAAGAGTGTAACAATTGATTTGAGTGATACGTCACTTGCTACTGATGATGGTGATAAATCAGATGAAAATACTATAAAATCAATATATGCAACTGGTATCAAGGATGAGGACGGGAATTCCCTGAGCACTGGAAACAATGGTGGAACTCTTGTAGCATATGATGGTGGTACTACTGTTAAACCAACTTCATTAAGTGTTAAATATGATGGTGATGATCTTAAGGCAGATGTAAGCTTTACTCAGCCAATCGATGAAGACACTGCAGACAAGACTGATTTTACATTAAATGGACAGACTCCAAGTACCATCGGTGTAGATGGAAGCAAAGTAACTCTTACTTTCGACAGTGATGATGATGACGACAGCCGCACTGATACTTTGATAAACAAGGTAAAAGCTGGTGGTATTGAAGCAAAACTTAACATTGTAGGAGAAGTAAATGATATACTTGGCAAACCAGTAACAGCTTCTGATGTTCAGGTATATAGCTATGATGCAGCACCTAAGCTGATTATAAACAAAGACGGCAATGATGTTCAGAACTGGACAGCAACTTCTACTTCCAACGAAGCAGACATAAAGGTTGAGTTTGATACTCCAATTGAAATAAGCAGTGTTAAACCTTCAGACTTTACATTCAATGTAGGCGGAACAACTGTGGATGCTTCTTCCGCATCAGCAGATGGCAATACAGTAACATTTAAATTTACAGGCAGTGACTTCAATGATCTTAAAGCAGAAGCAACAGATAATAAGGTGAAAATTGCAGTTAAGCCAGTTACTTCTACAAAGATATCTACAAAGAAAGATCTTTCTGGAGATTATGCATACTATGTACCTACATCGGATGATACAGAGACAAATTATGTTACTTTGACACTTCAAGATGGCGGAGGAGATACTGGAGTTGCACATACTACAGCAGTAAAACCATCACTTGATGTTGGAAAGAAAACAATGATAATTGTTACTTTAACAAATACTTCTGATGATGGAAAGTATGATATCTATTATGGTGATCAGAAACTTACCAAACTTGATACAGGAGTTTACTCAATAGATATAGCTGAAGATGTAACTAAAGATGAAGCTGATACTAACATAACATTTAAATCTCTAAGTTAGGAAATTTTATCAATCTAAATAGGGCTTCAAGCCCTATTTAGATTAATAAAGAGGAGAATTATTGTGAATAAAAAATTAGTAAGCGTATCTGTTATATTATCGTGTGCATTTGCAATAACCGTGGCTATTGTATCACAGGTACAGGCAAAAGTTAAATACACTTTAATAAAGGATTCTAGTGGTATTTTATATAGATATGATTATGTTGCCCTTAAGACTGCATATGCTATGGATAAACCGTTATATACTGATTATACTTCTAGGCTTACATCAAATGGTCCTCTTGCTTACTATGATGATGTAAACAACTTTTATGTTCTTGCAAAGGACGTAAAATTAGCTTATGTAACACAACCAGGCGAATTTTCCATGGATGATTATGTAAGCAGTAGTAAAGCTAAAAATGCAAATATAGTTGATCAGATAAAACAGGTATCCACAGATTCATCAGGAAATGTAGTTGTTACAGATGCAAATGATGGAGTATCAGTTGTACATACAACAGCTGTAAAACCATCAATAGAAGTGGGAAAGAAAATAATGATAGTTGTTACTTTAACCAATACTTCCGATTATGGAAAGTATGATATCTATTATGGTGATCAGAAACTTACCAAACTCGATACAGGAGTTTATTCAATAGACATAGCTGAAGATTTAACTGCAGTTGAAGCTGATGCTAAACTAACCTTTAAGTCAACGACTACCGATGATTCGGAAGACTTTGATCTTGAAGCTATTTACTAATTTAAATAAATATGATTATGTCATTAAAACCATCCTATGCTATGAATGGTATAGACACAGCAGAACTTTAATGCACAGATTGCTACAGAGACACTGAAAACAACAGAAATGCTTTCTGTGATATATAATCAAGTAGAGAATCCAGATGGTACTATTAGTGAGATTCCTGTAGATGAAAATGATTTTGATTTAATAGATATTTACTGAATTAAATGAGGATGTCCACAGATTTGTATAAAATAGAACAGCTGAGCTAATATTTATTTGAAAATTGCTATAGGATTATGTTTCTATAGTAATTTTTATTTTATAGAAGATAATTAATAATAGTATTGTTTGATAATGCTATTATTGATTAAACAGGGGTACGAGATTTACTGTCCTATCCAAGGATGATATATGGATAGAGCTTTTCTTGCTGCATTATTAGCTGCAGAAATGCAGTGTTCATAAAGAAAGAGGCAATTTAGAAATTGGAAGATTTGTTCAAAAAATTCTATAAAATTCTATAAATAAGGAAGGATATTTAAAACTTTTGTAGAAATTAATACAAGTACACTGTATAATAATAAGTATATTGTGTAAATGTGTAAAGATATTAAATCACTTTACGATAATATTTAAAACTATTAATAGCGCATTTATGTAAAATTCATAGAAAATGGAGGGGTTATTATGCAGAAAAGGAACAGAAAACTTGTGTCGTTTTGCAGTCTTGCAACTCTGGTCATTTCAAGCTCAGTAGTTTCAACTACGGGAGTAAAAGCTGCAGACAATACTACACAGAGAATAGGAGGAGCTGACAGGTATGAAACAGCTTCCCTGATATCACAGGAGGGATGGAAGGACGGTTCCGATTATGTTGTAATTGCAAATGGACAAAATTATGCGGACAGCCTGACTGCCGCACCGCTTGCAAAAGCTAAGGATGCACCTATACTTCTGACTCAGTCGAATAATTTGGATTCAACTGTTCTTGAGGAGATAAAGAAACTTGGAGCCAAGCATTTTATAATTGTAGGTGGAGACGGTGTAGTTTCACAAGGTGTTGAAAACAAGATAAAATCAGAAATTGCATCTTCAGACGTTAAAAGGTATGGAGGAGCAGACAGATTTGAAACTTCAGTAAAAGTGGCAGAGGCAATTGGAGCTTCAGACAGCATATTTGTTGCAAATGGTTTGAAATTTCCTGATGCACTTTCAGTAGCACCTATAGCAGCTATCGAAGGTGCGCCTATAGTTCTTACACAAGATAATGAACTCCCGGATTCAGTGTCTGATTACATAAAATCTGAATCAGGTATAACAAAGTCTTATGTAGCAGGTGGAGATGGAGTAGTAAGTGATTCCATTTTGAACAGTCTTCCCGGAGGGGAAAGACTCGGTGGAACTGACAGATATGAGACAAACTCCAAGGTAATAAGAGAATTTGCAGATGAACTTGATTTCAGTAATATATTTGTTGCCAGTGATAGTAAATTCCCTGATTCACTTACAGGTTCGGCGCTTGCCGCAAAAAAGAAGAGTGCAGTTGTAATAACAGCACAGTCTGTAAGTTCTTATACTAAAGACCTGTTTAAAGATCTTCTTAACAAGAATACAAAAATTATAGCACTTGGAGGATCAGCTGTACTGCCTGATTCAGTCATATCACAGCTTAAAGATGCTATAACCAAATCACCAAGCACAGGCGGTGGTGGTGGTGGCTCATCAAGTGGTGGTGATAATTATAGTAATATCACTGATGATTTAAAGAGTGGAACAGGAATTCTTAGTAGTAAATATACAGAATATAAAAATAAGGTAAATAATACTACCTTGAGAAATAGATATTTTACCATAGATGACTTGCCTGGACAAAGTGATGATGAATATGTAAATGTAAATCTGAAAGATACTACAGAAGGAATAAATGACTTACAGGACGTATTTGCAAAAGCACAGACAAGATATGGTATTGAAGACGGTGTTATAACAGATGTTGCTAAGTTTAATCAGGATATAGAAAAGGTAAATGATAAATTGAGTACTCACTTTGGCAATATTAAAATAAATAATGACAAAACAATATTGCAATTCTTGTCAGGATTGGGCTCTCAATACTTTGACGAAGATGGAAAACTTGAACCTGATAAAATTAAAGCTGTAATTGAATCACATGCAGATGATGCAGAAGGAGCTTATAACGACTTTAAAAATGATATAGATACACAGATAGATAAGTATTTTACACAAAATCCTGAAGGAATAAAGTTGGCATCACAGACTCCTAAGATTAGTTATGAGAGTATAGATGTAACAAGGGTTGTTAAAGGAGATACCGTAATCTTTAATGCAAGCAAGAATACTGAAGATGCAGTTAAACAATTAGAAAACAATTTTGTGTTGCCAGCTTATAATAGTGATAGAAGCTATTTTACTGGAACATATAAATTATATCTGAGTGGCTCAGACTATATAGATATAAAAGTTAACCCATCAACAGCAGAAAACTAAAAAACATCAAACAGAACTCAGGTAAGCCACCTGGGTTCTATTAAATTGAAGGAGGAAAAGATGAACAGAAAAAAGATTGTTTCAAATATAATATTGAGTTTTGTAGTTGCACTTTCTTCGGCAATTGCACTTCCACAGACATCCTCTGCAGCAGCTTCAAGGCTTGGAGGGAAAGACAGATACGAAACCTCGGCTGCAGTATCAAAAAGCGGATGGACAACTTCCGACTATGTAATACTTGCAAGCGGTGAGAACTATGCAGATGCCCTCTGTGCCGCACCTCTTGCAAAGAAGCATGATGCACCGATACTTCTTACGGGAAGCAAAACCTTGAACAGCACTGTAAAGACGGAGATAAATAGACTCAAGGCAACCCACGTAATAGAAATAGGGGGAAAGGGAGCAATTTCGGATTCCATAGAAAATGAGCTGAAATCATCAATGTCTTTGAATGTAACCAGAATCGGAGGAGCCGACAGGTATGAAACCTCGGCTGCCGTCGCAAAAGAACTTGGAAGCTTTGACAAGGTGGTTCTTGCCTTCGGGCAGGGTTATGCAGATGCACTGTCCATAGCGCCTGTAGCTGCAAGTCAGGGATATCCGATATTGCTGACTTCCAGAAATGCAGTTCCAAAGGCTGTCAGCGAGTACATAACTTCAAAAAAAGCTTCCATAACAAAATCCTACATAGTGGGAGGAAATGGTGTTATAACAGACAGCTCAATTTCATCCCTTCCTGCGCCTGTCAGAATAGGGGGAAGCGACAGATATGCAACCAATGTAAATGTGATGACCTATTTCAAGTCCAGTATAAAATTTGACAAGCTATATGTAGTTAGAGGTGCAGGCCCCAAAGGAAATGAATTTGCAGATGCCCTTTCAGCTTCTTCACTGGCGGCAAAGACTTCTTCGCCTGTCATACTCACCTACAATACGCTGAGCAAAACAGTTGAAGATTTCATAAAGTCAAATGTGGGTAGTACTGCAAGTATAGTACCTGTCGGTGGAAGTGCTTCAGTTCCTGATTCACTCATATCCAGCCTCCAGAAGGTTGTGGATGAAGCAGAGGATGAGGATGAAGAGAATCCATCTACAGGTGGCGGTGGCGGGGGAGGATCATCTTCCGACAGTAATTCGCACCTGATTTCGGCCGTAAATTCAATTAAGACCATAAAAGGACTAAATAGTGCACAGCAGTCCGTAGTTGACGGAATTGTAAGTGTCGTGGACAAACATTCTTCAGATGCGGATTATGACTATCAAAATGATGCTGAAGCTGCAGAAGTAAAAAGTGAATATGAAGCACTTTCAGAAAATGATAAAAATGCATTGAAAGAAGCTATACAATCTACTGTAAGTCTTTTAGATCAGATTGCACTTGCAAGTGAATTTGGCCTATTGTAAGAATGACCATAAGAATGCCCATTTGCCTTTTTGCAGATGGGCATTTATAATACATATATTTTAGTATGAACTTTTTGTGACCTGTTTAATTTTAAATTTAATAATAATATCAAAAATGTTATAATAAAATAAAATATTGTAATTAGGAGCTGAATATGAAAAAAGCCAAATCAAAAATAGTAGCGGCACTGATTGTTATCATTATAGCGGCGGCTGTAGTATTTTTTTCACTTGTATTCTGGAATTCTTCATATAGTGTCAAGGAGTATAAATTTTCGCCGGAAGTAGTCGATAAAATAATGGGAGCTCAAAAAGACGGCGGTATCATAAAGCTTGATTCAGAAGAAGTGAATGAACTTATATCTCCACTTTTCGGGAAAAGCAGAACTTCAGGAGATATCACAGTCAAGGGAGTAAATGCAGACATTACGAATAATACTCTGAAATTCTACATACCTGTGACCTACAGGAAACTCAATTTTCTCCTGACCTCTGAAGGCAGAGCGTATTTGAAAAATGACAGGATAATATATGATCCTTCATATTCCAAGCTTGGAAAGATAAACATACCTGAGAATTATGTGCTTGGCAAACTTTCAGGAAAGCTGAATAGTAAATTGAAAGCCGAAGGAGGAGTCATAAGTATGCCCTCCAGTGTGGTTCCAATAAAGGTGGAAAGCATTGGTGTCCAGAATAAAATGCTTCTCATGGATGCAGCCAGGGGCGGCATGAGCATTGAACAGAAGTTGAAATGGTTTAAAGACACGATAGATTCTTCGGAAAATACGGGGCAGGATCAGAATGGTTCTGTCGGGAAAAATAGTGTGCAAAATTCCAGTGGAAATGGTACTTCTCAACCTGGAAAGACAGCATCTTCAGGGGAAAAGAATCAAAATTCAGGAGAAACGGCATCGGACAATGAACAGGCAGTTATATCGGAGATATTATCTGCTATAAACAGCAGGGATGAAGCTGCGCTTGTTTCTGCACAGGCCGACTACGAAAAGCTTTCCCCTGAAGGCAAAAAACGTGTGAAAGCTGCTGTAACGTCAAACCTTGACGAAGATACCCTGAAAAAAATTCAGGAAAAACTCAATTGAAAAATTTAAAGGGGGAAAATTATGGACGAAGAAATAACTCTTAATCTGAAGGACTTTTTTCATATATTGGAAAAGAGATTCAAGCTTATATTGTGCATAACAATAGGGTGCGCAATAGCAGCCGGACTGGCAAGCTTTTTTGTAATAAAACCGACCTATGAAGCAGGTTCGACTATAATTGTTGGAAAACCGAAAAGCAGTGATATAAGAACAGATAATAGTGATGTAATGATGTACCAGAATCTTGTAAAGACCTATGCACAGATTGCACAGTCAAATTCTGTTGCAAAGGAAACCCTAAACAGATTGAATGACAATCTGACGGTTGAACAGCTTCAGAAGATGGTCACTGTAACTCCGGAACAGGGTACGCAGATACTTACAATAAGGGCTGAAAGCAGGGACCCTCAGCAGGCGGTGAACATAGTAAATGCAATGTCCAATTCATTTGTGGATGAGAGCAAGAGGGTATATCCTACAGGCGGCGACATACAGATCATGGATATGCCCCAGTTTCCGAACAAGCCTGTGAAGCCTAAAAAGGCACTCAACATTGCAATTGCATTTTTCCTGGGTCTTCTGGTATCCGTAGGGCTGGCCTTTCTTCTTGAGTACTCCGACAGTACCATAAAGACGGAGGAGGATGTGGAGAGGTATCTTGATCTTCCTGTTATCGGCATAATACCAAAGATGCAGGACAATTGATCCCGTGCAAAGGAGGCAATAATAAATGATTGACATGCACATTCATCTGCTTCCTGGAATAGACGACGGTTCTAAGTCCATGGAAGAGACGGAGAAGATGCTTGAAATAATCAGGGATGACGGAATTGCAGAAGTGATAGTGACCCCTCACTTTTACAGGGGATACTATGAAAACAACCATGAAGATGTGGTGAAATTGACTGAAGAGGTAAATCGGTTGTCTGTGAACAGAGGGATTGGTGTAAAGCTATATCCAGGTCAGGAAGTATTCCTCGACAGTCATAGCATTGAGGAGTACGAAAAGGGGCATATAGCCGCTCTTGCAGGTACGGACTACATGCTTGTGGAATTTTCCATGGAAAAAATGCCCCATGGTGGATTTGACATAATATACGAGCTCAAAATAAGGGGGATAAGGCCGATAATGGCACATCCCGAGAGATACAGGTACATAATTGAAAATCCGGAGAATATAAATGAATTCATAGATGAAGGATGCCTTATACAGATAAATGCAGGAAGCATATGCGGAAAATTCGGAAGCAGGGTGAAAAAGACTGCAGATATTCTTGTGAAAAATGGAATATGCAGCTTCATAGGTTCCGATGCCCATTCAAGTTCCAGTAGAAGACCGGGTCTCAGTGAGGCCATGGAAATTGCAGGGGCAATTGATAGTAAAATTGCGAAAACAGCTGGAGACAATGCCTTAAAACTTCTTGCAAATGAACATATAGATCTGTGTTCGGGGAGAGTAAAAATCAAAAAAGGATTCTTCAGCTTTTTCAGAAAATAAAAGCGAAAATGCAAATGGAGTGAATACGATGCAGAAACCAGATCTTGTTACTATAAAAAATCCAAGAGCTCCTATTTCAGAAGCTTACAGGACATTGAGAACGAACATACAATTTTCATCTTTTGACAAGAAAATACAGACAATAATGCTTACGAGTTCGGGACCAGGAGAGGGGAAATCAACTACGGCTTCGAATCTTGCAGTTGTAATGGCTGAAAGCGGATCAAGCACGATACTCATAGATTGTGATCAGAGGAAACCAAAACTTCACAAGATATTTTTTACATCCAATCAGGCAGGGCTTTCAGATGTCCTTGCGGACAAGATTGGCTTTGAAGATGTGGTTAAGGATGTGGGAATAGAAAATCTTTCACTTCTCACATCAGGTACGAAACCACCGAACCCGGCAGAACTTCTTGGGTCGAAGAAGATGGGAAAATTCATAGAAGATTTGAAAAACAGATATGAATACATAATAATAGACACTCCGCCTATAATTGCAGTAACTGATGCACAGCTGCTGTCCAGATATGCAGATGGGTGCCTGCTTGTAGTAGCTTCATCACAGGCAGAGAGGGATGCGGCAGTAAAGGCCAAGCAGCTTCTTGAGAAGGTGAATGCAAACATACTGGGTACGGTTTTGAACAAGCTTGAGGTCAGGGAAAAGGGATACTATGGTTACTATTACTCATATTATGATGAAGATGGCAACAAGCATAAAAAGAGGAAAAAAAGAAAATAGTTCGAAGATATGCTTAGTGAGAACATAATAAACTCTAAAATATGTAATTTTCCTTTATTTTATCGGCTATTTTGTTAGAATATGCGGTTTTGACATTGTAAAATAAAGTAATTGGTATTATAATGGAAAACAAAGATGTTGAAATAGGGGGGAGATTATTTTGACTGAACTGCAGGAAACACCTTTGCATGTGGGTGAATATGAATATGATGTAGACAAGTACAGAAAAAGCAGGGCTTACTATTTTATCAAAAGAATGATGGATATTATATGTTCTCTTATGGGAATAATTATTTTTTCTCCGATTATGATTGGTATTGCTGCAGCAATAAAACTGGATTCGAAAGGGCCGGCAATATTTTCACAGGAGAGAGTTGGGAAAAATGGGAAACTGTTTAAAATGTACAAGTTCAGATCCATGGTTTCTGGAGCTGAAGAATTACTGGACAAGCTTAAGGATAAAAATGAGATGACAGGTCCCACGTTCAAAATGAAAGAAGATCCTAGGGTTACAAAAGTCGGAAAGTTTATAAGAAAAACAAGTCTTGACGAACTTCCACAGCTGTTCAATGTGATCAGGGGAGAAATGTCCCTTGTGGGACCGAGACCCAATCTTCCAAGGGAGGTTGTAAAATTTACCGGTTACCAGAAAATGAAACTTATTGTGAAACCTGGACTGACATGTTATTGGCAGGTTATGGGGAGAAGCAATATAGACTTTGATGAGTGGATGAAGCTTGATATCAGGTACATAGAAGAGAGAAGTACATTTCTGGATTTGAAACTAGTGTTCAAAACTTTTTCGGTGTTTCTTGGAGATGACGGGGCAAGATAGAATGGAGTGTTTTTATGCTGTGTGCGCTTATAATGGCAGGTGGGAAAGGTGAAAGGTTCTGGCCGCTTTCAACTGACGAGAAGCCAAAGCAGTTTTTGAAACTGCTTGGTGAAAAGACAATGATACAGATGACAGTGGAAAGACTTCTTTCGCTTATACCAGTAGATAGAATATTCGTGGTGACTGCGAGAAGATATGTGGATCTTGTGAAAAAACAGCTTCCGGATTTGCCGGAGGACAATATAATAGTCGAGCCCGTTGGAAGAAATACAGCACCATGTATAGCACTTTCAGCTTTTTATATACAAAAAAGGTACAGTAATGCATCAATTGTGGTACTCCCATCTGACCATCTGGTAGTTGATCCGTATGAATTCAGGGATACAATAAATTACGGATATGAATTTATAAAATCAAAGGAAGATGGAATAGTCACACTGGGAATGAAACCTGACAGACCCGAAACAGGATATGGGTATATCCAATTTGCATTTAATAATGGGCAATGCATAATTGATGATGAGGCTGCAGTTACCAAGGAACACTTCAGTGTTTTCAGAGTTCAGAGATTTGTGGAAAAGCCTGATGAAGATACGGCAAGGAAATATGTTAAAGAGGGAAATTTTCTCTGGAACGGCGGTATGTTCATCTGGAAATGCAGTACAATAATAAAGCTTACAAAGATGTATCTTCATAATACATACAGAATTTTGAAGGATATATTTGAGACAGACAGCGAAAATTTTGACAGTGCACTGGAAGAAAAGTATCCACAGGTTGATAATATTTCTGTAGACTACGGCATAATGGAAAAGGCGGAGAATATATATGTGATCCCATCGGATTTTGGATGGGATGACATAGGAACATGGTATGCAGTGGAGAGATACAGGGAAAAGGACTGCAATGATAATGTGTGCATAGGCAATATAAAGAGCTTTGGAAGCAGCAACAATATTGTATATTCCAAGGACAAACCAATTGTAGTTGTAGGACTTGACGATGTATTTGTCGTAGAAAGTGATGATATAATTTTTGTAGGAAAGAAAAAGGATATTGACAGGATTAAAGAGATAAAGAGGAATGTTGTAAATTAAAAATTAGATTTGTACAAATGTCTTAATAATTTATCTTAGAGAGTGGTATATATTATGAAAAAGGTAGTATTTATAACGACTAGGGCTATATATCCAATGACAGGCGGTAGAGAAGTTGTTCTTTATAATTATTGTAAGGGTTTAAAAGAAATATTTGGTTGTGAAGTTAACCTGATTAGTTTTATTGATGATAAAAATTATGATCTAACGCCGAAGTTTATTAATAAACAATATATAGTACAACAGCCAGGTAAATTAGAAAAAGTGAGTAATATTATAATGAAAAGTATGTTTTCAAAAGTGTGGCCATTGCAGGTTTCAATATATTATTCAAAAAGTACACAAAAACATATTTCTAATATTATAAGTAAAATTAATCCAGACATTTTAATATGTGACATGGCTAGAACTGCTGAGTATGTAAAAAATATAAATAATTTTAAGGGGAAAAAAATATTAGATATGGATGATTTATTGTCAAAGAGATATTATAGACAAGCAAAAAGTTTGAATAATTCTGGCAATATTTTGGGGCAATACGAAAAAAAAATACCTGCATTTTTAAGAAAAGTCTTTGATGGGAAATTTATTGGCAAGAAACTTTTGGAGACAGAAGCAAAATTATTGCAAAAATATGAAATGCAGGTTTGTGGAGAGTTTGATAATATAATATTTGTTTCACCTATAGAGGCAGCTGAATTAAATGAAAAGATAAAAATTAATAAGGCCTTTGATGTAACTATTGGTGTGGATTATGATTATTATTCCAAGAATGTTTCTAATAATAAGAATAAAAATTTAATAGGATTTTTAGGAAATATGTATGTACCTCATAATAGAGATGCAGTAGATTATTTTTTGAAAGATATTTTTCCATTAGTAAAGAATGAAATCCCAGATTCTAGGTTTAGAATTATAGGAAAATGCAATGAAGAATACAAATTTAAATTCAAAGATATAAAAGATATTGAAGTTACAGGAGAAGTAGATGATATAAGAAAATATGTTCAAGAATGTGAAGTTATAGTAGCACCGTTGCTTTATGGTTCTGGTATTAAAACTAAGGTTCTAGAGAGTATGGCTATGGGTGTGCCGGTAGTTACAAATAATATTGGTGCGGAAGGTATAAAGGCTAAAAATAATATAGATATCTTAATTAAAAATAATATAGATGATTTTTCGGATGCTATAGTCAAATTATTAAAAGATGAAGAATTTAAGCAATATGTTATTTTAAATAGTAAAAGAAACATATTAGAAAATTATATATGGGAAAATACTTTAAATAATTTTAAGAAAATATTTTAATTGTTTCTGATGATAGTATGAAAATTAGTTTGAAAGTGATGAGTAATATGAAAATATTAGTTGACTTGAGAAAATTATCACAAAATCCTAGTGGAATAGGTATCTATATTTATAATTTTGTTAAAGGACTGATGAAATATAAAGAATTGGATATATTTGGAGTCACGGATGTTTTGTTGAGTGATGAAATTATTGAACTTAATAACAAGGGACTTAAAATTATATCTTATAATAGGAAAGTTGATAAAAATATAGAAGTATTTAAATATTTTGATTTTATAGATAATGTTATAAAAAGAGAAAATCCCGAAATTTTCTGGGAGCCTAATCAAATAGTATCTAAAAATCTGAAAAAAAATAATCCAAAAATAAAAGTTATGATAACTATACATGATATATTTCCTATAACAACACCTGAATATTATAGTTTGAAATATAGACTTTATTTTAAGTATTTTTTAAAAAAGAGTATAAATAATTGTGATTATATAATATATGTATCAAACTTTACTAAAAATCAAACTAACCAATACTTTAAAGAATCATTGAATAAAAAGGATTTTGTTTCTTATAATATAGTAGATAAGCCTAAATATAGGTTTAGATTTGATGATGGTAATTATTTTTTATATATTGGAAATATAGAAAAGAGAAAAGGAGTTCATGTTTTACTTGAGTCCTATAAAAAATATATAGATGATGGTGGAGATAAACTATTAAAAATTGCAGGGAGTATACGAGATAAGAAAATTGAAAATAGAATGAATGATTTAATAGAAAAATATCCTAATAAAATAGAGTATTTAGGATATATAAATGATGAAATTAAGTGGAAACTTTTATATAAATGTTCAGCTTTTATTTTTCCGTCTTATGCTGAAGGATTTGGCATACCGCCAGTTGAGGCATTGATTATAGGAAAACCAGTAATATTGAGTAATTTGGATGTATTTAAGGAAATTTGCGGTTTAAATAATAATTATTTTAGTTTAAATAATGATTTGATTGATACATATAAAAACTTAGAGCTTAAAATGAAAGACTTTTTTAATTTAGAATATAAAGGTGTAATAAAATTAGAAAAAAAATATGAGCTAGAATATTTAAGTGATAAATTTAAATCATTTATTTGGAGGAAACAAATTTAATGTCATTATTGTCGGTATCAACAAAAGAAAAAAATATGATAAAGTCACATTTTACTATTGACAAATTATTAATTGATATATCTATTTTATTAATAGGATTTGATTCATTACCTATTATGCAGTCGAGAATGTATAGACCTATTAGTGTTATATTTTTAATAATTCCTTTAACGATATCTCTGATTAATTTTAGATTATATAAAAATACTTTATGGTTACTTATTTTTGACATGTATGCTTTTATTATGTCGATAATAATTTCTAATTTCAAATATAATGATTTTAGTGGTGTGAAGCAATCATTTCCACCACTAATTTTAGGAACACTTATTTTTATTTGTTTTAAATTTTATTTTAATCAAGAGTCTATAAAGTGTAAGAATAATGATGAATATGTTAAAAAATTTTTTAGTATATTTTGTAGAGGATATATATTAATTTATATAATAGGCTTAATTCAAATATTATCTATATTGCATGTGTTACCTATTGATGTATTGGCTAATATGAATTCTTTTTTTGGGGGTATTGGGAGAACTGATAGAATATCATTAGCAAGTGCAGAACCATCTTGGGCTGGTTTACAGCTTTTGTTTTCTATACCTATTTTTTATTATATGAAAAAAGTAGACAGTAAATATAAAAAGTGGTTTTATATAGGGTTAGTTTTGTTTATATTTTGTTTTTCCTTACAATCAATTATTTCTTTGTTTTTTTCTTTTATGTTGTATTTTATAATTAAATATAAAAAAAATTGTATAAAGCTTATTCTTAAGATAGTATTATATACTATAATGTTTGTATTCTTATTTGAAATAATATTTTTTGTAGCTAAAAGTATATTCGGTACAGGATATTATTTTATGCAAAGAATAGAGAATATATCACTAATTAGAAATAATTTTTATAGTTATTTATTAAGTGATGGTTCACTATATGTTAGAATAATATTTCCTATTATTGGACTGCTAATTTTTGTGAAAAATCCATTAGTTGGTATAGGGTTGGGGAATTATAGGTTTGAATTTACTAATATTATTTTATCAAAATTTCCAGAGGCAACTAATTTTAGTGAAGTTTTAAGTTATATTAATGCAGGATTTACTACTCCTAAGTCTTTATATATAAAAATATTATGTGAATGTGGTATTATTGGTTTTATCATATTTTCTATTTTTATATTTAATATATTAAGAAAAGTATTAAAAGCTAAATTTAAATTATTTAATAAAAATATAATTTTATTTTTTACTTGTAGTTTATTATCAATAATGTTACAGTTTGATACTATGGCGTATTTGAATTTTTGGATAGGATTAGCTTTTATAGATAGTTTAAAAATAAAATATAATTCTATTTGAGCATTGTATAACATTATGATTTTAATAATATTTGAAACTAATACAGTAAGCTGTTTTACTTTAGTTATAAGAATTGATCCAATATGTTTATTGTAATTAAAGAATAAATAAGATCCAGCCTTTCTTAGAAGTTAAATTATTTTATAACTACTTTGATTTTTATATTAAATAAGGTAGCTTTTAAAAAAATATTGTGAATCTGACCTGTACTCGAATTGATGAACACATATGAGTTAGCTATAATAATCATATGGAGGAGATAAGAAATGTCAGGTAATGGTAAGAGTTATAATACAGAATTCAGAGCAGATGCTATAAGGCTTGTAGAAGAAGGTAGATCTGTAAACAGTGTGGCAAATGATTTAGGTATAAATGAGAAAACCTTGAGAAATTGGTTAAATAGAAAAAAGAAGAAAGAAGATCCTGCAAAATCCAAGATAGATGAACTTAAACATAAACTTAGAGAAAAACAGAAAAAAATCAATGAGCTTGAGGAGTCAGTTGATATATTAAAAAATCTGCCGCCATCTTTGTCCAGGACAACCGAAGGTAATCTATAAATTTATAAAAAGTCAGCGCGGCATACATTCGGTTACAAAGATGTGCAAATTATTTAATGTGTCACGCAGTGGATATTACTTATGGAACAGTCCTTTAAAGAGTAAGATAAAAGCTAAAAATAAGCAGATACTGAAAATAGCAAGAAACAGTTATTTTAAGAACCGTGGAATTTGTGGACTTGACAAGCTTCTCTGTGACGTAAGAGAGAAATTTCCACATTGCAGCAGACAGAGACTTTACAGGATTCAAAAAGAAAATAAACTTTATTCCATAAGGAAAAGAAAATTCAAGGCAACTACATACTCAGATCATAAACTGCCAGTAGCTGAAAATCTGTTAAATCAAAATTTTAAAGTTGAAAATCCAAATTCCGTATGGGTAACTGACATTAGTTATATTGGTACACACGAAGGGTGGTTATACCTTGCAACTGTAAAAGATATATGTACAAAGGAATAGTAGGATGGTCAACAGCAGATAATATGAAGACATCACTGTGTGTAAATGCACTTAAAAATGCTGTAAAAAGGTACAGACCTGCACCAGGATTGATACATCACTCAGACAGGGGGATACAATACTGCAACAGAAATATCAGGAATTCTTAAAAACAAATAAAATAATATGCAGTATGAGCCGTAAAGGTAACTGTTATGATAATGCATGTGCTGAAACATTCTTCAGCACCATAAAGTGTGAATTGCTCTATCAGAAAGAATACAAAATACGGGAAGAGGCAAGGCCGTGATATATTCTGGTATATTGAAATATACTACAATAACCAGAGGAGGAATCAGGCAATTGGCTATAAGATACCATCTCAGTTCAGAAAAGGACTTAATATTTTAATGGCATCATAATTGATTTTATGAAAAATAATATAGTCAATAATAACAATAGTAATTATGCGATATTGAGAGAATTTCTAACTCTGTGGTGTCCACTTTTTCGAGAAAAGCTCATATTTTAATATACAAGATTAGTTTATAGTATTGATTATGTTTTTAATTTTGGCATATTTAAGTGATATCCATTTAGTGTATAAATATATTATATTTTAATATAAAAAAGGATTGGTTTTAATGATGTTAGTATACATAATTTTAGTAAATTATAATGGATATAAAGATACAATAGAATGTGTAAATAGCTTAAAGAAAATAAATTATAAAAATTATAAAATAATAATAGTCGATAATGCTTCTTCTGATGATTCATTGAATATATTGAGACAAAAAACGAATAATTCTATAATCATAGAATCAAAGAAAAATTTAGGATTTGCAGGAGGAAATAATTTAGGCATTAAATATGCATTGAATCATGATGCCGATTATATAATGCTTTTAAATAATGATACATTAGTAAAAATTGATTTTTTAGATAATATGATTAATTCATTTAATAAGAATAATAAAGTAGGATTAGTTGGATGTAAAATAATGTATCATCCCAAGAAGAGTATAATCTGGTATGGTGGAGGATATATTGATTGGTTTAAATTTATTGGAGCTCACTATGGAATGAGACAAATTGATAATGGACAGTGTGATGATGAAAAGGAAATAGATTTTATGACTGGATGTTGTATGCTTATTAAAAGAGAAGTTTTTGAAAAAGTAGGGCTTTTATCAGAAGATTATTTTATGTATTTTGAGGATGTAGATTTTTGTGTAAAAGTTAGAAATGGTGGATATAAGATATGGTATAATCCAAAAGCTATAATTTATCATAAGGTTGGATTATCTTCAGGTGGTGAAGAGTCACCATTTTCTATTAAATGGTGTACTAGAAATAGACTTCTGTTTATGAATAAATATAAGGAGAATATTTCTGGTTTCATGTTTATGCTGTCAAAAAAATTTTTTTATACAACTAGATTTATTAGATGCCTTCAATATATTTTTAAAAATAAAAAAGACCAATCCAAAGCTATTATGGATGGTATTAAAAGTTATAAAAAATATATTAGGTATTAAGATAAATATTTTAGTTAAAAAGTGGTGATGAAATTGAAAATAAATTTTATAATTCCTTTTACAGGTAAAACAGGAGGAATAAAAATAATATTTGAATATGCCAACAGATTAAGTGAATGTGGACATGATATTGTTATTTATGTTCCCATGAGAGCTTATAGGTTTAATAATAAGGGCATTATAGGCAAACTTAAAACTATAAAATCAAGTATTGGAAATACTTTCAAAAGGGGCACCAAGGTGGATTGGTTCAGATTAAATGTACCTGTAAAACTTGTTCCTAAAATAAATAATAAATATATAAGAGATGCTGATGTTGTAATTGCCACTGCATGGCCAACAGCTTATGATATATATAATTTAGATGATATGAAAGGTAAAAAATATTATTTCATACAACATTATGAAATATGGAGTGGAAAAAAAGAAGAAGTTGATAATACATATAAATTGCCACTTAAACAGATTGTTATAGCACAATGGTTAAAAGATTTAATGAAAAACAAATTCAAAAAAAGTAATGTTGATATAGCTTATAATGGTATAGATTTTAATGAATTTTATAACAATAGAAAGAATTTTAATAATAATATTATATCTATGATGTATAGTAGACAAGATTGGAAAGGATATAAAGAAGGATTAAAGGCTTTTGAAGGGATTAGAGATAGATATCCTAATTTAAAATTAATATTATTTGGTATGGAAAAAGGTGATGATATTCCTGATTATGCTGATTTTTATTTAAATCCTTCAAAAGAAGAATTAAGACAAATATATAGTGCCTCTGATATTTTTATATTCCCTAGTAAATTTGAGGGGTGGGGATTAACTCCCCTAGAAGCTATGGCATGTAAATGTGCTGTAGTAGGAACAAGGGTAGGATGTTTTGATGAAATAGGCATACATAGTCAAAATGTTATGCTTTCGGAACCTAATGATACAGATACTATGGAATATAATATTCAACAATTATTGGATGATAAACAACTTTTAAGAAATATATCTGAAGCAGGGTATAAAAGTGTTCTTAAATTTGACTGGAATAAAAGTGTTGAAAATTTTGAAAAAATATTAAGAAGATAGATAGTTTAATATTTCAGAAAAAGGTGAGTTATATGAAAAAAGTTGGTATTATTACTATAACACATGGAACTAATTATGGGAATCGTCTGCAAAATTTTGCAACTCAGAAGGTTATGGAAGATTTAGGATTTAATGCGGAAACTATATATAATTTTTATGGAAACTTATCAAATAAAGAATTAATTTATAGAAAATTTAAGAAAGTAATAAAATATATATTTTTAAGTTATCTTAATTTAATTAATAAATTTATTAGTATAAAAAATAAAAAGTGGTATAAATTATATGCAAAGTTAAAGAGAAATCAAACATTTACTAAATTTAATTCTAAATACATTAAATTTAGTAAATTTCAAACATCAGGTACTAAAATACCGTTAGAATTAAATTCTAATTATGATTATTTTGTATGTGGAAGTGATCAAATATGGAATCCATATCATTCACAATCAGCTAATCTATATTTTTTGACATTTACTGATTATGGAAAGAGTATTGCATTTTCTCCAAGTTTAGGAGTTAATGATTTTCCAAATAAAATGAAACAATCATATATTAAATGGCTTAGTCAAATTAAATATTTATCAGTTAGAGAAAAGGCTGGAGCTGATATTATAAACCAATTAACGGGAAGAAATGTAGAAGTATTAGTTGATCCAACATTACTATTGGATAAAAATGAATGGTTGGAAATTTCACGTAAGGCATTATGTAAGCCAAAAAATAAATATATCCTAGTATATTTTTTAGGTAATAAAGAAAAAAATTATATTAATAGAATAAAAAATATTGCCCAAAAAAATAATATGGGAATTTTTAATTTGCTTGATATTAATGATGTTGAGAAGTATTCAATTGATCCAAGTGAATTTATTGATTTAATCAAGGATGCTTCGTTGGTATGTACTGATTCATTTCATGGTACTGTTTTTTCTATAATAATGAAAGTACCTTTCATAGTTTTTGAGAGAAAAAGCAAAGAAGTTTCTATGAATTCTAGGATAGAAACATTACTTTCATTATTTAATTTAAATTCCAGATTGGATAAAAATGTAACTTCCGATAAACAAATATTTAATGTTAATTATGAAAATGTTGATTCTATATTAAAAATAGAAAAATTAAAGTCAATACAATATTTAAAAGATGCTATAATGTAGAATTGAAAGAAGGAAAATATATAATGATAAACATAATTAATAAAAAAGATTGTTGTGGATGTTATGCTTGTAATAATATATGTCCTAAGAGTTGTATATCAATGATTGAAGATGATGAAGGTTTTTATTATCCTAATGTAGATATGGACAAGTGTATTAATTGTAGATTATGTGAGAAAGTATGTCCTTTTAATAATGATTTACCAAAAAAACAATTTTCAAGTATTGCATATGCTTGTAAGAATATAAATGAAAATATACGATTGGAAAGTTCTTCTGGAGGAATATTTAGTGTACTGTGTAAATATGCTGTTTTAAATAAAGGTGTTGTATTTGGAGCAGCTTTTAATGAAGATTTTAAGGTAATACATACTTATACAGAAACTTTAGAGGATTGTAACAAATTTTATGGCTCTAAATACGTTCAGAGTAGTATAATGGATAGCTATAAACAAGCAAAAGAATTTTTGGATAATAATAGAGTAGTGCTTTTTAGTGGAACTCAATGTCAGATAAAAGGATTAAATACGTTTTTACAAAAAAAATATTTAAACTTAATAACAGTTGATGTAGTATGTCATGGAGTACCTAGTCCACTTGTATTTAAGAAGTATATAGATTATTTGGCACGAGTTAACAATTCAAAAGTCAAGTTAGTAAAATTTAGAGATAAAAAATATGGATGGCATAAATATAGCCATGTAACTGAATTTAAAAATGGTAAAATTTATTCTAGAACTGTAGATAAAGATATCTTTATGCAGGGGTTTTTAAAAGATCTATATTTAAGACCGTCTTGTTATGAGTGCAAAGCCAAAAATTATAAGAGTAATAGTGAGTTTTCTTTAGCTGACTATTGGGGAATTGAAAAAATATGCCCTGATTTTGATGATGACAAAGGGGTTTCTTTAGTAATTTTAAATAATGAAAAAAGTTTACAAATTTTTAGTGAAATTTTATCCGATATGGAAGTAACAAGAAGCAATTTAGATTATGCAACTAAATATAATCAATCTATAATTAAATCAGTAAATTATAATAAAAATAGAAAGAAATATTTTAAAGTTATTCACAATATGGATGTAGAGAAAGCGATAATAAAATATACTAAGGTAAATTTTGCCAGTAGGGTAAAAAGAAAGATTGTTCGGGTAATAAATTCAAGCAATAAAAATAAATAGAAATTAATAATATTAAATAAAGTAAATAATTTAATATTAGATATAATATGGAAAATATATTCAAAGATTAAGAGGTCTTTTATGAGTAAAGAAGGAACTTTAGTTAAGAATACAATTATATATGCAATAGGTAATTTTGGATCAAAAGTTTTATCCTTTATATTACTACCATTCTATACATATTATTTATCCACTAATGACTATGGATATTTTGACCTAATAACTACTACAGTTGCATTATTGACTCCAATTGTAACATTTCAAATCTATGATGGATTATATAGATATTTACTAGAATCCAAAGATGATGCTGAATCTGCCCATGTTATCTCGAATTCATTTTTTATGATAACAAGAAATCTGATGGTATTTAGCATAATATACATTATATTTATTCAATTTAAAAGTTTTAAATATGAATATCTAATTTTATTACAAATTGATTTTAGTATACTATCTGTATTATGGTCACAGATTGCAAGAGGATTTCGAAAAAATGTAGATTATTCTGTATCTGGAATAATATCTACTGTTGTTATATTAGTATCTAATATATTATTTATTACTATAATGCATATGAAAGTAGGTTCGCTTATAGTATCAAATATTTTATCTTCTATAATTATAATAATTTACTTGGATGGAAAATTAAAAATTCATAATTATATAAAACTTAAATTAAATAATAATATAATAAAAAGGAAGTTAATTGTTTTTTCTATACCATTAATACCAAATGTAATTAGCTGGTGGCTAATGAATGTATCTGATAGATATTTTTTAACTTTTTATAAGGGAGTGGAAGCTAATGGAATTTATGCTATTTCAAATAAATTTCCATCTATATTAATTATGTTAAATACTATATTTAATTTGGCTTGGCAGGAAAGTGCTATAACAGAATATGGTTCCAAAGATAGAAATGTATTTTATACAAGGATGTTTAATGTATTAATGACTTTTCAATTTACAGCAGTAATTGGATTGTTAGCTTTTACAAAATTCATTATGCATCTTATGGTTAATGTTAAATTTGAGTCCGCATGGATGTTTGTACCATTTTTATATATAGGTACAATATTCAATTCATTTTCTTTATTTTATGGGACAGGTTATCTAAGTTCAAAGGATACCATAGGAGCATTTTATACTTCTGTAATTGGAGGAGTTATAAATGTAATAATTAATATAGCTTTAATACCTGTTATTGGAATACAAGGTGCATCGTTTTCTACAATGATCGCGTTCCTAGTAATGTGGCTTACTAGGTTGTGGCAAACTAGAAAATACTTTAGGATAGATATTGATTTAAAGAGATTGATAATTTTATCTATAATTTCTGTTTTATTTATTTTTACATATTATAGTAATAATAAAATTGTAGAGATAGTAATTATGATTTTATCTGTAATAATATTTGTTGTGTTCAATAAAAGTTTAATTAGTAAAGCATTTGAATTTGCTAAGAATAAGATTAGAAAATAGAGCGAAGAGATTCACTCTATTTTTTAATAATAGCACTATTCTGAAAGTACTTTTAATCATTATATAACCAGTATATAATATAAATATATTGTAAATTATTATAAATAAATACACTTTATTGAAAGGGGATATAAATGAAAACCTATTTAGTAACAGGAGGAGCAGGATTTATAGGTTCCAACTTCATTCATTATATATTAAAAAAGTATAGAGACATAAAGATAATAAACTATGACAAGCTTACCTATGCTGGAAATCTGGAAAATCTTGAATCTGTAGCTGACAATCCAAATTATACGTTTGTCCAAGGTGATATATGTGACAGGGATAAATTGAATGCTGTGTTTGAAAAATATGACATAGACTATGTGGTGAACTTTGCAGCGGAATCTCATGTGGACAGGAGCATAAAAAATCCTGAAATATTTGTAACAACTAATGTGCTTGGGACTGTAACTCTTCTGAATACGGCAAAGCATTTTTGGGCTGAAGGAGAAGGTTTCAAGAAAGGTAAAAGGTACCTTCAGGTTTCTACGGATGAAGTTTATGGATCACTTGAAAGTGAGGGATATTTTACAGAGACAACTCCTCTCGATTCCCACAGTCCATACTCTTCAAGCAAGGCATCTGCGGATCTTATGGTAAAAGCTTATTACGATACCTACAGGATGCCTGTGAATATCACTAGGTGTTCCAACAACTACGGGCCTTATCAATTCCCCGAGAAATTGATACCTCTCGTTATAAACAACTGCCTCGATAAAAGGGATATTCCGGTATACGGTGATGGAATGAACATAAGGGACTGGCTTTATGTTGAAGATCACTGCAGGGCAATAGATATGGTTGTGGACAGTGGCAGGACAGGTCAGGTGTATAATATCGGCGGACACAACGAGAGGACGAATGTACATATAGTGAAGACTATAATTTCATATATACATGACAATGTGGATTCAGCAGTAGGTGAAGACCTTGTAAAATATGTGGAGGACAGGAAAGGGCATGACAGGAGATATGGAATAGACCCCAAAAAAATAAAAAATGAACTTGGCTGGTATCCCGAGACCGTATTTGAAACTGGAATAGTAAAGACAATAAAATGGTATCTGAAGAACAGGGATTGGATGGAAAATGTCACCTCCGGCCAGTACCAGAACTATTACAAAAAAATGTACTTGTAAATTGCAGAAAGGATGTGCGTGACAAATGAGAAAGGGAATTATACTTGCAGGCGGTTCAGGGACAAGACTCTACCCTATGACAAAGGTCATATCAAAGCAGATAGTACCTGTATATGACAAGCCTATGATCTACTATCCCCTGTCCGTACTCATGCTTGCAGGAATAAGGGAGATACTTATAATATCAACTCCCAGGGACATAGATACCTTCAAGGAGCTTTTCGGAGACGGCAGCCAGCTCGGCCTTGATTTTACATATGAAATTCAATATAAACCCGGCGGACTTGCAGAGGCCTTTATAGTAGGTGAAAAATTTATCGGAAATGATGATGCAGCCCTTGTTCTTGGGGATAATGTATTTTACGGCTATGGTTTTACTCAGAGGCTTGAAGTGGCTTCAGGCAGAAAGGACTGTTCCACTATTTTTGGGTATCATGTAAGCAATCCGAAAGATTTCGGGGTAGTTGAATTCGACAGTGAATTCAATGTTGTATCCATAGAGGAGAAGCCATCCAGTCCTAAATCGAACTATGCAGTTCCCGGACTGTACTTTTATGACAATGACGTTGTTGACATCGCAAAGAACATAAAGCCTTCAGGGAGAGGCGAACTTGAAATTACGGATGTGAACAACGAATACCTGAGACAGGGAAGGCTTAAAGTGGAGCTGTTCGGAAGGGGAATGGCCTGGCTCGATACGGGAACACCCCGTGGGTTGTTGAATGCTGCAAATTTTGTTGAGGCGGTTCAGACGAGACAGGGACTGTATGTTGCCTGCATCGAGGAGATTGCATATAGAAAAGGATACATAGATGACAACCAGCTTGTAAAGCTGGCAGAACCCCTGAAGAAGGTGGACTACGGAAAATATATCTTGAGTCTCATGGACAGAGTCAGATCCTGATCGGGATTTATGAGAGGAGAATAGATAAAATGGATTCTGAAAAAAGCAAATTTTTGGCCGGAGAGCCTTACCAAATACGTGATCCGGAATTGATGGCCGATATATTCCGGGCAAGAGGACTTGTTCGAAAGCTGAATAATCTGACGGACGAACAGCAGAAAGAAAAACAGGCTATTCTTCGCCAGCTTTTTAAGCGGGTTGGAAAGAATATGGATATTCAGCCTTTTTTCCACTGTGATTTCGGCTATAATATTTCCATCGGAGATAATTTTCTTTGCAATTATGATTGTGCAATGCTTGATGTAGCACCCATTACCATTGGTGATAATTGTCTGTTTGCACCTCATGTCCAGATATATGCAGCTGAACATCCTCTGGACGTTGAAAGGCGTACGGCAATGATAGGACTTGGCAGGCCGGTTACCGTCGGTGATAATGCCTGGATAGGCGGCGGATCGATTCTGGTACCTGGAGTTACCCTTGGCAATAATGTAGTGGTAGGTGCAGGCTCCGTGGTGACAAAATCCTTTCCCGACAATGTGTTGATTGCAGGTAATCCGGCACAGGTTATTCGACACCTGTAATAAGACTGAAGTTTCCGCTGAAAATGGTTATAATATATTTAAGGATAAGGTAGGGGCAGAACCTATTGATTTAAAATATTGGGGGCGATACAAATGAAAATTCTTGTTACAGGGGCAAAGGGACAGCTTGCCTCGGAGATTTCTTCAGTTCTGAAAAAGGGTAAAACTGATATAGGTTACATCGATAAGTTGTATTCAAATGCAGAAGTTAAGTACTTGGGAAGGAATGAACTTGACATAGCAAGGTTTAGTGATGTACTTAACTGTGTGGAGGATTTCAGACCCGATGTCATCATAAATTGTGCGGCATACACGAATGTTGATGGATGTGAAGAGAACTTTGACAGTGCTTTTAAGGTAAATTCCATAGGACCGAGAAATCTGGCCCGTTCAGCTTCAATTACAGGGGCAAGATTGATACATGTTTCTACGGATTACGTCTTCGATGGAAAGGGAAGTGTGCCTTTCAGGGAGTATGATGTGCCTAAGCCGATGAGCGTGTACGGAAGGACAAAGCTGCTTGGAGAACAGTACATAAGGGAAAATTGCAGAAAGTATTTTATAGTGAGGACTTCCTGGCTCTATGGCGTGTACGGGAAAAATTTTGTCTATACCATACTCAAGGCGGCAAGGGAAAAAGGACACCTTGATGTAGTTGATGACCAGAGGGGAAATCCGACAAATGCGGAGGATCTAGCTTATCATATTCTGAAAATTGCTCTTACAAATGAGTATGGAATATATCACTGTACGGGGAAAGGGGAATGCAGCTGGTATGATTTTGCGGGTAAAATTGTGGATTATGCAGGTATAGACTGCAGTGTATCTCCAATTACCTCAGACAAGCTTGAGAGAGCTGCAAAGAGGCCGGAGTATTCATCTCTCGACAATATGATGCTAAGGTGTACAATAGGCGATGACATGAGACCATGGAAGGATGCATTGAAGTCCTTTATAGAAAAAATATGAAGAAAGGGAAATGATCGAGATGGGGAAGTTTGAATTTAAATGTACGGATATAGATGGAGTATACATAATAGAAACGGGTATCTTCGGGGACAACAGGGGATATTTCATGGAGACATATAATTACAATGAATTCAGGGAAGCTGGACTTGACATGAAATTTGTACAGGATAACCAGTCTAAGTCCAGAAAGGGCGTTTTAAGAGGACTGCATTTTCAGAAAAAACATTCTCAGGGAAAGCTTGTTAGAGTTGTCAAGGGTGAAGTGTTTGATGTGGCAGTGGATTTGAGAAGAGGTTCCTCGACTTATGGAAAATGGATTGGAGTTATTCTGTCAGAAGAGAACAGAAAACAGTTCTATATTCCACAGGGCTTTGCACATGGATTTCTTGTACTTTCAGATGAGGCGGAATTTTGCTACAAATGTACGGATTTCTATCATCCGGAAGACGAGGGCGGACTTATCTGGAATGATCCCGATGTAGGAATAAAATGGCCTCTTGATGGGATAGGAATTGAAAATATCATCTTTTCCGATAAAGACAAGTTGTGGCCGAGATTGAAGGAACTGCAATTATGATAAAAAGTATCCGGGCTTGATTTTGCAAACCCGGATACTTTTCTTATTTTTAAAGAAAATTATTGTAAGTAGTATTGTGAAAACATGTACAATCTGAAACAGTCTTTAGGGCTGTTTTTTATGCAGTTTTTCAACTTTATGAAAAAAATTACAAAAAATCCGTTATTTTCTTGAAAAAGTTGGTGTCTTATAATATAGATACAGTTTAAACATTGATATGGCTCGAACTTTAGACTTAATAACTTTAAATTATTAACTATGAAGGGAGAATTTTAATGGAAAACGTTGACACCGATTTAAGAGAATTTGTAGAGGGGATTTTAAGGGGGGAGGACGCATGTATATCAAGGCTTCAGCTCTGTTTTACAGGTGCCATGAGAAGAATGTACAATGACTATATTGGAGTTGAGTTCGGCAATTCGGACGAGGATGATATCATGAGTATTTCACTGAAGAATCTTGTAAGTTCCATGACCGCCTTCAGGGGGAACAGCTGGAAACAGTTCAGAAGCTACGGTTACAGGGTTGTGAAGAACACGGTATTGAATTACAGCAGGTATCTGAGGAGGAGAAAGGGGAAGCTTGGTGCTCTGCCCTCCGACAGTGAAATGGAAGCAGGTGCTTTCTACCATCAGTACAATAGATCCGAATCCCTTGAGGACAGAGTGGTAAACAGCATGATGTACGACTACCTTATTGAAAAGACTGGTTTGTCCAGAGGTGAGATGGAATACAACAGCATAATCCAGCACTACGGCAGTGTCGAAGAGTATCTCAGGGAAAATGAGGGAAATGCAAATGCACTTAATCAGACGGGCTACAGGTTGCGAAACAAGCTGAAGAAAAAGCTGCTGGAATTCGACCTGGAATTTCTGAGATAAATTTGGGGGTGGCTTGTCATGAAGGATAGAATCAAGCTTGAAAAACTTGTTGAAAGTGCAAAAAATGGTGACAGACGGGCGCTGGAGGAAATTTGCAGGAGCTTTGAGGGATTTATAGTGAAAAAGGCGAGAACAATATATATAAGGGGTTATGAAATGGAGGATCTCATCCAGGAGGGCTACAGGTCTGTTATCACAGCCGTGAACAGGTATGATGTGGGGAAAAATTCGTTTACCGCCTATGTTACAAACTCTATAGTAAAAAATTTTTACAGTCTAATGAGGAAGAATCTTGGAAAGCCCTTCAGCTGCAGCCTGAACAGTGTGAATGACGGGGGCTGTGAACTCATGGATACCCTGGTTTCCGGTGAGAATATCGAGGAGGATTTTGTGACCAGAGAAAATGAATCTGAACTTGCAAGTAGCATGGACAAGCTGTCCCGGGATGAAAAGGATATTATTTTCTGGTATTATCTTGAGGAGAAGTCCCTGGGAGAATATGCGGAGTCAAGGAATGTAAGCTATAGAACTGCCGTATACAGGAAGAAAATTGCACTGGACAAATTGAAAAAGATTTTCCTAAAAAATTAGTATCTATGGTACAATATTCATATATTCCAAAAAACACTGGAGGTAGGGATTTTATGAATAAAAGGGCAATTAAAACCATAGGAAGTACCACGATTCTTTCACTTGTTCTCTCTGCGGCAGTTCCGGCTGTATCTGCAGAAGCCGCAGGAAGTGTTACAAGTGTTGAAGGTGCGGACAGCTATGAAACGGCAGCTCTTGCGGCAACTTCCAACTGGACGGATAGTGAAAACGTACTGCTTGTTTCAGGCGAAGGTTATGCAGATGCACTTAGTTCCGTTGCACTTTCAAAACAGCTTGATGCACCGATACTCCTCACGGGGGGTACATATTTGAACAGCAGTGCAAAAGCTGCACTGGACAAATTGAAACCGAAGAATATATACATCATAGGAGGAACGGGAGTAATATCCCAGGCAATAAGAAATCAGCTCAGAGATGAGAACTACAATCTGATTGAACTCTACGGCGGGAACAGATATGACACCAATGCATCTGTTGCAGAACAGCTCGTAAAACTTGGCGTTGACCCTTCAAATGTCCTTATGGCAGGTGGAGGCAATTTCTCGGACACCCTTTCCGCAGCTCCGGTTGCTGCAGCAAAAGGCCAGATACTTCTTCTCGGGGGAAATGACAGGACAAGCATGTCTTCTGTGGCGGATTTCGTCGACCGTCATAATTCGGCTGTTACCGTAGTTGGTACGAGCAATACCATAAGTGACGATACCTACAAGTCACTTGGTGCTGTTGCAAGAATAAACGGCGGTGCCGACAGGTTTGCAACAAATCTAAATGTATTGAAGGCCTTTGACGGCAGCTTGAAATCCGACAAAATATATGTGGCCAATGCTTCGGGAGCCAGATATGCCGATTCACTTATAGCTGCATCTCTTGCAGGAATAAACTCTTCACCCCTTGTTATTGTAAATGGAGAGGGTGACGCACAGACGGGTAATGCACTTGACTACATAAGGTCAAAGGCATCCGGCTCAACGGAGGTAAATATAATTTCGGAAAAGGGTGTGATTTCAGATGCCACAGTCTCGGATATAAAGAATGCGGCAGCAGGAATTGCAAATGACAGCAGCACTGTAAATTCTGTAGCAGCGGTTGGGCTGAATCAGATAAAGGTTGTATTCAATACTGCAGTGGATGAAAGCTCTGCAGAGAGAATTGCAAATTATGAAATAGATGGGAGTTCTCTTGGCTCGGAGGCACAGACCCAGTCCTCCGCATATCTGCAGGATGACGGCAGGACGGTCGTAATTACCTTCAAGAATCCCTTCAAACAGGGGAAGAAGGTCAATTTTACCGTAAAGAATAATGTGCTTTCCGATGAACTGTCTTCCAGTATCACAGAATATGAAAAGGAAGTTACATTTCAGGAAACAGGATCTCCGTCAATTGAATCCGTCACTCCTGTGGGGGGCAACAAATTGAGGGTTAAATTTTCAGAAGCTGTAAGAATGGATGAAGACGATCTGGCTTCCATGAAAATAAATAATAGAAGCGTTAGGAACTACGGCCTGGATACTTCCGATACGGAGTTCAAGGATAAATCCGGTGACTGGTCGGATGGGGTTGACCTCTATTTTAATTCCACACTTCCTGTAGGCAGCAATACCTTTACCATTCCTGATGGCACATCGGGGAGTAAATTTGACAATGCGGCCAATATTCCAATTCAGAGCCAATCAAAGAATTTCACAGTTGAATCTGTATATGGAGCACCAAAGGTAGAAAGTGTTACGAGTGACAATGCAGGTACAATATATATAAAGTACAACAGGGCAATGGACCAGGAAACAGCACTTGACCCGGACAACTATGAGATAAACGGTGACGATGTGGATGTTGATGAGTCCTATGTAACCTTCGAACCCGGTTCGGGGGACAGCACCGTTAGGATAAAGAACGTCGGGGACATGCTGGAGCAGGGGACAAATACGGTTCTGGTCAAGGATGATGTGCAGGATACCTTCTATAATACCATCAATCAGACAAGTACCACCCTCTATTATGGAAGCAGCAGCGAAAAGCCCGAAGTTGCCTCTTCAAATATTCTGGATGAAGAGACAATAAGGGTCAAATTCAACAAGGATGTTGTAAGAAGTTATGCCACAAATACAGGCAACTACAAACTCATGGATTCTGATGGAAATGACATAAGCTACAAGTTGAACAATGTCAATACCATAACCGTGGATGGAAACAACAACAGAACTTTTGATCTCAAATTTGACGATGGTACGTTGAACGGATCTAAATATACGTTGACGGTGAAAAATATCATAGACACCGAGGCAAAACCGAATGTCATGACTACCTATACTGCCACTCTATCGGGTATGGACAGCAAAGGTGTAAGCGTTACTGAAATAGTCAAAAGATTTGACAATGATCAGGCTGTTGCTATATTTTTCAATCATACCATGGACGATGCTTCCATATCCGACAAATCAAATTATGTGTTCAGGGACGGAACAGGAGAGGTCAAGAATTTGCCTGGGGGGGCAATTGTAACACCTTCCTATGATGATAAAAGTGTAACTGTTGAATTCCCTTCAAATTATACCATCGGAGAAGGAACCACAGCCAGAAATGTAATCCAGGTCGGGGTTGAAAATGTGGTGGATCAGGACGGGACACCTATTGATCTCGGGTCATATATAGGGGATATAAGTACAACCAGCAGCAATGGGCCTAAAATTATATCGGGTACGGCCGAGATGACATTCAGCGGTGATGATATAAGCGTCAAGGTTTCTCTTTCCGGAGCACTTGATTCACTTGACTTGAATGATTTCAAGGTGGATGGATACAAGCCGGACAATGCGTACAGCACTGGAAATGATGTCATATTAATATACAAGTCGGGGGTTAAGGATGGCGAAAAGGTAGAAGGCATAAAGGACTGTGGTGAAAGTACAACCTTAAGTGTAGTCAATAATAATTCCATGGATTCTGCAGGGAGAAATATAAGGACAGGTTCCACAAAGGTTTATATACCTCCTATAACAAGATCAAATCAATTTACTGCCACAAATGCCTCAAATGCGGATACTGTAAAAGTGGTATTCAATCAGGATATAGATACTGCCATACAAAGTCAGTATTCAGATGATTTCATATTTACAGATGTAAGTACAGGTAGGACAGTCACTCCAAATGCCATAAGTGTTGACGGAAAGACTGTAATCTACAGATTCAACGCAGCTTCCTTCGACAAGGGGGATGTTATCAAGATAGCTGCAAACAGCAGTGGTGCCGGTATCAGCATAAGAAGTGAAAAACATGAAGATGCTGCATATACCATTTACTCACCTTCAGGTGATGACTTGAGCGGATATACTGTAACTGCAAAATAAACAGAAGAGGATTGTCATGAAAAATGACAATCCTCTATTGAATATATGGCAATATTTTTATATTTATGGTAAAATTATTTTGTAATTGTTAGTATAAAAACATTTTGATGAACAGGAAGGGAGGTAAATATGAACAAGTTAAAAACAGCAGTGTTGTGCATACTGGCTATTGTATTTTCGGGTACTCCGGCTTTTGCAGCCGGAAATACCCTGGATATAGATGCATCCATAGATGCTGCCATATCAAGTTCCTACAAGGTCAAGAGCATGGACATTTCCATAAAACAGGCACAGAATTCATATGATGCGGATGTAAAGAATGCTAGCAGCTACGCTGACCAGCTGGATCAGGGTGGCCCGGACATGGATGCATATACAAGACTTTCCCTTATGCAGGGAATATCCAATCCACGCAGAGAGGACAAGTTTTCCGAGTACAAGTACACACAGATGAAATCCGTGGCTGAAAATGAAATAAAGCTGTCTGCCTATACCCAGTATACTGCCCTCATGAATGACAGGGATGAGCTTGATTTTGAAAATCAGAAAATGGCCAATGAAGAGGAAAAGTATAGCAGTGCAAAGTCAAAACTGAGCCTTGGTTTGATATCTCCTTCAGATGAGAAAAAGGCGGAGGCGGATTACAATACGCAAAAGGCCAAACTGGATGGAGCACAGAGAAAGTATGACCTGGATGTTATGAATATGAACAAGATTCTGGGTGCCGATCTTTACACAAAATATGATACTTTACTGAGAGACAAGTTCACTGAAACACCTTATATAAGAAGCTACGATGAATATTTGAACGGTGCACTTGAAAAGAGGGCGGAGATACTTGTAGCCCAGGAAAATATAAATCTGCAGAAGTTTGAATATAAAGTGGTAAGCGGTGTATTCCCCAATACGCAGTCCGTACCGAACAGACTGGCACAGGCAAATGTGGACAATGCTTCCGACAGCCTTGAGATTCAGAAGTTGAACATAATCCCGGAGATAAACAGCCTTTACAATGACCTCCAGGTTAAAAACAGGATGCTTAAGTCCAAAAAGGATGCACTTGCCCTTTCCAAGACCCGTTATGATACCCAGCGCGTAAAATATGATGTAGGGGTTATCAGCAAAATAGATTTTGATACTGCAGCGCTGGATTTGAAAAGTGCCCAGAATACAGTGAAAGCTGCACAGAGAGATATATGGATGGCACAGTTCAAGCTGGGTCAGGCCTGCGATATAGGAAATGATACATCGAAAATCAATTAAAAAGGAGGATGGCAAATATGAGAAACAAACTCATTATATTCACTGCACTGACAGTTACACTCAGTACAGGTACAGTATGTCTTGCGGCGGCTCCAACAGCAGGTGCTGCAGGTTCAACTGCTTCCATTTCCGCAGCAGCTGAAGGTACAGGTTCTGTCACTTCCCAATATTCAATAATAGGAGATCAGACGTTGAACCTTGACCAGGTGCTCGGGTATATAGAAAAAAACAACATACAGATCAAGTCCAAGGACCAGAAGATATTGCTCTATCAGAGGCAGTATGACAGGGACAGCATGAATGCCACACTTATAAAAGATAGTGACACAAGTGAAGTGAACTACCCTAGAGGACAGTACGTAAATATAAAACTTCAGACCGATGTCATACCTAAAGTTGACGATCAGAATATAAAAGATGCAAAGCATGACAGGGAGGATTCACTTCAGAATATGAAGTTTACTGTTGAAAAGCAGTATATGTCTGCACTTACCTGCCAGGATCAGATAAATACTATAGATGCACAGATAGAAAATGTGGACCAGCAGATTGAACAGACCAAAGAGAAAATAGAGCAGGGTGTTCTAACTTCCGATGCTCTTGAATCCCTGAATGTTCAGAAGAGCCAGTTTCAGGCATCACTGAATACACCCGAGTCACAGCTCCAGCAGAACCTTCTGAGTATAAAGCAGGCCATAAATATGGATCTCGACAGTGAACTGACCCTTACCCCTGCACAGAAGGAGTACAAAAAGTTTGACGACGGCAATATTGCAAACAGGATTGAAAGTGCAGTCAAAAATGACTATGACATAGGCAAGATAAACAACAATCTTGCAATACTCAATATAAAAGAGGATATATACAAGCAATATTCCTATAATGATGCCACAGGCGAGGTGAGTACGGGGCTCAGCATACAGGATCTGCAGAATTCCCTTGCAGATACTGAATTGAATCTCAAGCTGGGACTGTGGAACGATTATTACAACCTTAAAAATCTTGAAGACAATGTAGCTGTTGAAAACGCAAAGGTAGCCAGTGCACAGGCTAATTACGATACTATATTGTCCAAGGTAAAACTTGGAACAGAAGTACAGCTTCAGGCAGATTCGGCCAAGCTGGCACTGGACAGTGAACTCGTAAACCTGAAAAATGCACAGAATGACTATATGGAGGCAGTGCAGCAGTTCCAGTACAATCTGGAGAATTGATTTTAAAAATCTATTAACACTGTGAAAAGCTCTATTAAAATCTTCAAAATGTGTTACAATAAACTCTAGCGGGGCAAAATCCCGGAGTTAATACATGGAGAGTGATAATAGTGAAAACCAGATCAAGAAAACTTGGCATTTTGGCTGTGCTTATACTATTGGTTGTGTCTCTTACAGCTTGTTCCTTCGGGAATAAATCATCCCAGGGAGTGGATACCTCTAAAAAGGCTTCACAAAATCAGGGGAGTACAAGAGGAGCGAAGATAGCTGTAGACGAGAATAAAACCAAAAAGCTGAAGGGCGAGAATATAATATTGAATGGCAAAGTATATGTCCAGAGCAAAAAGGTCATAGCCACCATGGTAGTGAAGGATGGAACGAAAGATTCCGATGCAAAGGCCCTTGCACAGAAATATGCCGATGAACTGAAAAAAGAGCACAAGGATATGCCTGTAAGTGTAATAGCGGTGAAAAACAATAAGAATGTTGCGAAAATAAATATAAAATAAAGAGCTTGAAATGGTGAAATCAGGAACGGTCCCGTTGGGGATCGTTCCTGATTTGTCAGTTCCCGGCTATTGAAAAGTCAATCTTTGTTATTGAAGGTGTTATTTTAACTCCTGATTTGTCTTTTATATTGTCCAGTATTGTTATTGTATACTGTTCTCCCCTGGTGTAGCCCTCAGGCGGTGGATTTATGATTATTGACGAGGGACTCCTGAATTCCATGGATATGTCAATGACCTTTCCGGTGCTGTCCGTAACTTTTACGTTGTTTGCCATGGTCATTTCCATGCTGCTTGTTATGATGCTGTCATCCGAACTATTTTTCACGGTTTTGTCGTCCAGCGGCCTGTTGAAATTTATCTGCCAGATTTTATGGCTGTCCGATTCGGTTTTATTTCCGAGAAATTTGATATCGCTGTTTTTTATAATGCTGCAGGAACTGCCCTGGAGTACTGCCGCTGAACCACTGCTGAAGGACGAGGCACTGTCAAAGTCATATCCTGTAAAAGTGGAACCAAGCCTGTCTATATATGCCCACTTTGTAGAAAGCCTGGAAGACGAGTCTCCTTTCGTGACTTTCTCAACTGCCACGGCGGCATAGCCTTCACTGAAGTCACGGGCGCTTGTAAATTTAGCCTCTATGACAATATTCCCATTGCTGTCCATGAAGCCGTATTTTCCGTTCTTCTCAATTCTTGCAAGGCCTTCGCTGAAGGCATATATTTTGTCAGCGTCATAGAGATTATATTTGTATTTCATATCCGTCAGATCCTTATTTATGAAACCGTACCTGCCGTTTATGCTCACTATGGCCTTGCCCTCGCTGAAATTGTCCATCCAGTCGAACTGCGGCTGAAGAACTATCCTGCCGCTGGAATCCATCAGTCCTGTCTTGTCTGCACGTTTTATGGAATACATGCCGTTGTTGACATAGTTTATTCCATCATAGTCATCATCAAGTATAGTACTTCCATTTTTGTCTATCAGTCCGTATTTGCTTCCGGTATTTATCTTGATGAGATTGTCGTTTAAAAAGGATATGTCCTTGTATTTTTCAGGTATAATCAGATTGCCTTTCATATCTGCAATTCCCCAGCTTCCGTCTTTCTTCACGGGGAGCATGCTGTTCCGCGGTGCTTTTAAAGCATCAAAGCCGAGGCTTGTGAAATTGCCTGACTTGTCCAATAAGCCCCAGGAAGAACCTGATTTTACAGCTGCATAACCTTCATTGAAGTCCGAGGCATCATCAAGATTGCAGTTCCAGAGTACATTTCCCTTTATATCCAGAAAACCGTATTTGTTGTTTTCCCTCACCCTGATAAAGCCGTCTTCAGGTTCATATATATAGTCGAATTCAGGTTCCGTCAGCTTTTTCCCGGATCTGTCTACAAGTCCCCATTTTGAATTCATGCACACCTCTGCGATTCCCTCGCTGTAAAAGTATGAAATATCGTCGAATTCAGGAGCTATTATTATCCTGCCCTCCCGGGAAATAATTCCGTATTTTGTTCCCTTCTGGATCTTTGCATAGCCGCCTTGAAAGCTTGATATGGAAGTGAACTGCGGTTCTGCAAGTATTTTACCTTCAGAAGACACAAGACCGTACAGATTGCCGCTTTTTATCTTTGCTGTACTGCCCTGGAATGTATATATGACTGTACTGTCGGAGGAAGAATCTATAGGGATTATGGAATAAGTTTTACCGCTGTCCGCCATGACCTTCGATGATTGAGGCAGTGTAGAAAGGATAAGTGCCGCCGACAGGCATAGAATCAGCATTAAATAATATTTTGAAGGATGCTTCATTTGTCATACCCCCTTTAGCTTATTATACCATCCGGGATATAAAATTACTATACGGCATCATTGTGGTAATTTGTCATACTGTATAGAATAAAGCTTTTTATTATAGTATAATATAATTATTGTATTTACATGAAAACACAAATGGAGGAACAACGATATATGGTTAAAAAAACAGATAATAAGCTGCAGGATAATGATAGAGAGGATTACGTATCCACAAAACTGTCTCTTCTTGAAAAGGATAGTGTTGTAGTATCGGATGTCCAGAAGGAAATTATGGAAGATGAGGTAAAAGAACTGCCTCCCATAAAAGAAGGGGAACTGAATGTTTCCGGTGTATACTTATATGAATATGAAGATAAATATGAGATGAAGGTATATGTAAGGAACGGTCTTTCCGAGAATCTCAATCTGGAGGATATACCTTTTGTAATCAAGGATTCAGAGGGAAATATCATTGCAGATCAGATATTTGATCTCAGAAAGTTAGGACAGCTTCCACCTCATTCTGTAAGACCTATAAAGGTTTACTTTGACAAGAAAAATGTAAAATTCGACATAATACCGGAAAACTGGGAACTGGCTTTAAGTGGAACATTTAAAATAAGCAGGAAGGTACGTACGAGATATGAAGGACTTCCTGAAGACATAGAGGACAAGGACAGGCAGGTCCTTGAGCAGTTTCTTGAAGGACTGCCGGAACTGGAGGAGGGCGAATTCAGCATATCCACCTTCAGTATCGGGATAAACACGGATGGGAGCATACTTGCCACCTGTGTCATGAGAAATGCATCCCTCAAGCCTATTTCTCTGAGTAAAATCCCTGTAACCTTGTTGAATGAGGATAATGTTGTAGTTTATTCAAATCAGTTTGAACTGGACAACTTTGAAGTCAGTCCCTACAGGGCAAGGCTCTGCAATTTTTCATTTCAGACGAACATAAAACCTGAAAAACCACAGGAACTGAAGGGCTGGTCCATAGCCTATAAATTGTATAAAAAGGAAAAGTAATATAAGCCGGGGAGAGTTTTCCCGGCTTTTGCTTTTGGTGTGTGTTTTACTGTACATGCTGTCAGTGCTTGAAGCTGGTAAGTTCTTTTATTATGGCTTTTTTCTGATTCTGAGTTATTGTGTTGTTTTTTACAAGGGTCTCCAGTCCATTGTTTAAAGATTCGGCAAATTGTTTTCTATGCTCTTTTCTACAGGAGACAAACAAATCCTTGATGGCAGATCTCTGTGCTTGGGTTATGACTTTTTTGTCTGCGAGCTCATCCAGACCATCGCTGAAGGAGTTCATGAAATTTTTACCCTGATTCTTTGAAGCATCTAGCAGTTGATCTACAGCGGATTTCTGCTTTTCAGTTATAGTTTTATTCTGAACCAGTGTATTCAATTTATCTTTGAAGCATCCATGTTTCTTTTTTGACGAACTGCGGAATTTGTCCGATCTCATCAATTCCAGTACGGCATCTTTTTGTTTCACGTTTATAGTACCATTTTCAACAAGCTTGTCGAGGCTGAGCTTCCAGTGGGATTTTCGGTGTCTTCCCGGTGAAGTCTGGTTGATTGATGACAGGTTTTTGCAGGATACGGCGTGGACCTGAGCAGTAGTGATGTTCAGTGAAATCAGAATGGTCAGGGTGTATAATATTTTGATACTTTTTTTCAGCATATTATCGTCCTCCTAAAATTAATTTATTTATAGTTTTCCAATTTGGAAGATAATTATTTATAGTAAACATTCAGTATCCAGGTATATTATTCTGCTGCAAAATGGTAAAATAATATAAAGGATACAGAGGGAGCTGATGATATGAAGAGGATACCTTATGGAATTTCCAACTTTGAAGTTTTGAGGGAGAAGAACTACCTTTATGTAGATAAGACCTCTTATATAGATGTACTGGAACAATATGCACCATATCAATTTTTTATAAGGCCCCGAAGATTTGGGAAGAGTCTGTTTATATCGATGCTGGACAATTATTATGATATAAATAAAAAGGATAAGTTTGAAAAGTTGTTTGGCGATCTTTATATAGGCAAGAATCCTACTGAGGACAGAAACAGTTTTTTGGTATGGAGAATAAGTTTTGCAGGAGTGGATGCAGGGCATGGTGAAGAAGAACTTAGAGAAAGCTTTAATACAAAAGTAACTTTTTCTGTGAAGAACTTTATTGTTAAGTACTCGAATTTTTTTACTGGTGAGGAAATAGAAGGATATTCCATGAAAGCAGAAGCAGCTGTCGAGTATATATCACATCTTGCTGGAAAAGTAGAAATGCCTGTATTCCTTCTGATAGATGAATATGACAACTTTGCCAACGAACTGATAACAGGAGGTAAACAGAATACCTATAACAGTATCCTTCACGGAGAGGGCTTTGTCAAAGTATTTTACAAGGCAGTAAAAGATGCAACTATGGATAACTTTGCAAGAATATTCATGACTGGGGTGAGTCCTATAATGCTGGATGACCTGACCAGCGGCTTTAACATAACGAGGAACTATACTCTGGATGAAAAGCTCAATGCAATGCTTGGATTTACACGGCAGGAACTTTCATGGATTATGGATGAAGTCAATATAGATGATGTGGAACTTAGAAAAAAAATCTGTACTGATATGATAACCTATTATGACGGATATAAATTCAATGAAAATTGCAGGCCTGTTTTCAATCCAGATATGGCCATGTATTTTCTCGATGGCTATCTGGCATATGACCGTTATCCTAAAGAAATGATAGACAATAATGTAAAGACAGATTACGGGAAGGTCAACCAGCTTGCATATAATTTCAATGACATGGAAGCTTTAAAGGAAATAATGTCTGATGGTGAAACATCAACAATTCTTGTAGACAGGTTTAACATCAATACTATGTACAGTGAAAAGGAAAACTTCAAGTCCCTGCTGTTTTATCTGGGGATGCTTACTATAAAAGAGGCAGGTCCCCTTGGTACTGTACTGAGGATACCCAATTATGTTATAAAGACAATTTATTGGGAACAGCAATTTCAGAATATAAGGGGAAAGTACAATATTGAAATTCAAAAGGTTAGAATTGCAGTAAATGAAATGCGAATGCACGGCAGTATAGAATCCATGGTAGAGCTTTTAAAAGACATACTGGAGAGTTTTTCCAACAGGGATCTCATACAGATGGATGAAAAAAATGTAAAAATGATATTTCTAACTCTTTTAGGAGTGGATGGTACCTATTTCATAAAAAGTGAAGATGAGAACAACAAAGGCTATGTGGATTTGATGCTTAAAAGAAAAATTCAGCTTGAAGATATAACTAAATTTCAGTGGATTATAGAATTGAAATATATAAAAGAAAGTGATAGGAACACTTTGGAGAAAGTAAAGGAGCAGGGATTGAAACAGCTTCAATTGTATGGAGAAAGTAAAATGGTTCAGGAAGGACTGGGGAAAGAAAGATTGAAGAAAGTATTGATTGTTGTGGTAGGGAAAAAGGATATTTGTTATGTGTGCCCGGAATAGGGAATTATGGGGTATAATAAAAATAATAACAAAAGAGTTATCACTGAAAGGGAGTGCTTACTTTGCCCGAAATAAGTTTGTTTTTTGGTATAAGGATAACTATAAATTATAATGAATTAATGCAGAATTGGGAATTGTCAAGATTACATGAAAGACTTAATAAAATATCACCATTATCATAAGGAGGGATTTTCTATGGAGTATTTTCCAGAAGTTGTACAGGTGATACCTACTGAAGATTATAAAGTATATGTTTACTTTGATGATGGATCAATAAAACTGTTTGATGCCTCCAGTGTAATAAATAAAGGGATTTTTAGACAGATAAAAGATAAAAATATTTTTATAGATAGATGTACTGTACTGAACGGAACTTTGGCATGGGACATTCAAGGAACTTATGATCCAGGCGAATGTCTTGATATAGATCCTTTTGAATTATATAAATGTCCTGAAGTTGAAGAGCCTTCTGAAATGTTTAATTCCTATAAGAAGTAAAATTTAGATAAGGATACAGAGGGAGCTGATGATATGAAGAGGATACCTTATGGAATTTCCAACTTTGAAGTTTTGAGGGAGAAGAACTACCTTTATGTAGATAAAACCTCTTATATAGATGTACTGGAACAATATGCACCATATCAATTTTTTATAAGGCCCCGAAGATTTGGGAAGAGTCTGTTTATATCGATGCTGGACAATTATTATGATATAAATAAAAAGGATAAGTTTGAAAAGTTGTTTGGCGATCTTTATATAGGCAAGAATCCTACCGAGTACAGAAACAGTTTTTTAATCTTGAGAATAAGTTTTGCAGGAGTGGACGCAGGGTATGGTGAAGAAAAACTTAGAGAAAGCTTTAATTTTAAAGTTATGTCATCTGCAAGAGAATTTTTATATAAATATCATGATTTATTGGAAGAAAGCAGATTGCCTTCTGATGATATGAGTGCCGAAATGGTGATATCTCATCTGAACATGATCAGCAAAATAAGCAATCAGCAGGTATTCCTTCTGATAGATGAATATGACAACTTTGCCAACGAACTGATAACAGGAGGTAAACAGAATACCTATAACAGTATCCTTCACGGAGAGGGCTTTGTCAAAGTATTTTACAAGGCAGTAAAAGATGCAACTATGGATAACTTTGCAAGAATATTCATGACTGGGGTGAGTCCTATAATGCTGGATGACCTGACCAGCGGCTTTAACATAACGAGGAACTATACTCTGGATGAAAAGCTCAATGCAATGCTTGGATTTACACGGCAGGAACTTTCATGGATTATGGATGAAGTCAATATAGATGATGTGGAACTTAGAAAAAAAATCTGTACTGATATGATAACCTATTATGACGGATATAAATTCAATGAAAATTGCAGGCCTGTTTTCAATCCAGATATGGCCATGTATTTTCTCGATGGCTATCTGGCATATGACCGTTATCCTAAAGAAATGATAGATAATAATGTAAAGACAGATTACGGGAAGGTCAACCAGCTTGCATATAATTTCAATGACATGGAAGCTTTAAAGGAAATAATGTCTGATGGTGAAACATCAACAATTCTTGTAGACAGGTTTAACATCAATACTATGTACAGTGAAAAGGAAAACTTCAAGTCCCTGCTGTTTTATCTGGGGATGCTTACTATAAAAGAGGCAGGTCCCCTTGGTACTGTACTGAGGATACCCAATTATGTTATAAAGACAATTTATTGGGAACAGCAATTTCAGAATATAAGGGGAAAGTACAATATTGAAATTCAAAAGGTTAGAATTGCAGTAAATGAAATGCGAATGCACGGCAGTATAGAATCCATGGTAGAGCTTTTAAAAGACATACTGGAGAGTTTTTCCAACAGGGATCTCATACAGATGGATGAAAAAAATGTAAAAATGATATTTCTAACTCTTTTAGGAGTGGATGGTACCTATTTCATAAAAAGTGAAGATGAGAACAACAAAGGCTATGTGGATTTGATGCTTAAAAGAAAAATTCAGCTTGAAGATATAACTAAATTTCAGTGGATTATAGAATTGAAATATATAAAAGAAAGTGATAGGAACACTTTGGAGAAAGTAAAGGAGCAGGGATTGAAACAGCTTCAATTGTATGGAGAAAGTAAAATGGTTCAGGAAGGACTGGGGAAAGAAAGATTGAAGAAAGTATTGATTGTTGTGGTAGGGAAAAAGGATATTTATTATGTGTGCCCGGAATAGAATTCAGGCAGTGGCTTGAAGAAGGTGATGTTATTAAAAAGATTGTTTTGATTGTACTGTGTATTACATGGATGGGTTTTATATTCTATAATTCCTCTAATAATGGGAATGTGTCCAATAAGAGAAGCTATAATATACTGGATGATCTGAAACGTATAAAGGAGGGGAAAAGCATATTGCCAGGGGAAACAGGGAAATCTTCAGAGCAGCAATCACAAAATGTAAAGGAGAAGGTTTCAATCAAGGCCAGAATAAAAGAGGCATTCAGAATTCCTCAAAACAGGCAGGAAAGATTGAATCTCATTTTGAGAAAAAATGCCCATGCTTTTGAGTATCTTGTGCTTGCCATTATAGTTTCAGGAGTGCTTCATGTATTTAAATTAAGAGGTAAACAAGCTATAGTATATATAATGTTCATATGCCTTTTATATGCTGTTACAGATGAGTTTCACCAACAGCTTGTACCTGGAAGAACATCACTTGTAAGTGATGTGGTGATAGACTTCGCGGGAAGTTTGATTGGAATACTTGTCTTTTATGTTATATACTATAAATTGAAAGATCTTAAAAATTATTGACTTAATTTTTCTGTAGCTGTATATTTATTTATAAACGTGATAATATTATTGAGGGGGCTTTTTGATGTCGAAATCGTACGTATTTTACCAGGGAGAAATTGTAGATGAAAGTGAAGTAACGGTTGGTATAAGAAGCAAGGCTTTCAACTATGGACTTGGTTGTTTTGAAGGAATAAGGGCTTACTGGGATGAAGACCAGAAGCAGCTTTTTGGGTTCAGGTTGAAGGATCACTATACAAGGATGCTCCAGTCTGCCAAGACACTTAATCTCAACATTCCGTACACCGTAGATGATCTTGTAAAATTCACTGTAGAACTTTTAAAGAAAAATGAATTCAAGCGCACTACATACATAAGACCTATAATTTATAACGATGCACATGATATAGGACCAAGTCTTACAGATCCAGATGTAAAAGTTGTTATATACTGTCAGCCTCTGGACAAATATGCTGGAAAATCTGAATTGAGTGTTGGAATAACATCATGGGGAAGAATTGAAGATAACATGATACCGCCAAGAGTAAAGGCCACAGCGTCTTATTTGAATTCAGCCCTTGCATCTCTTGAGGCACACAGGGCAGGGTTTGACGAGGCAATATTCCTTACAAGATCGGGACATGTTTGCGAAGGACCGGGAGAGAACCTGTTCATATACAAGAAGGGAAAACTCATAACTCCTTCAGCTTCCGACAATATACTTGAGGGAATAACGAGAGATCTTGTCATAAGGCTGGCAAAGGAAGATCTTGGACTTGAAGTTGTTGAAAGAAGTGTTACAAGAACAGAGCTTTATGCATCAGATGAAATATTCTTCAGTGGAACTGCCATGGAGGTTACTCCAATAGTTGAAGTTGACCACAGAATTGTTGGGGACGGAAAAGAAGGAGAAATCTGCAGGAAGCTGAAAGAACTCTTCTTCACACTGACTGTAGGCAAGAATCCTAAATATGCAGAGTACTGTACTCCTGTTTATTAAAAACTGTGATATTTATGTAGGGCCGGGCAGGTTTGTCTATGGCTCTACTTTTTTGTCTGAAAAATTAATGGGAAAGTTTTTATAAAAGATGCATATTATAAATAAGTATAATAAAATTGTAACTTGATTCCGGGAGATGAATTTATGACGAAAAAATTAAAAATACTCTTGTTTGTTATCCTGCCTCTGATAATTGTTTTATCAGTACTTATAGGTATGATTACCTGGAATTCTTCAAACATACCGGATTTCCCACAGCCTTCAGAACAGCTTGCATCAAAAATAATCAATATGCCGGCAAACAATGGCTCCATAACGTTAAGCAGCGAGGAATTAAATGAACTCATAGGTCTGTATCCCATAGGAGAGAATAAGTTTGGCGATTTGAAGGTAAAAGCAATATATACCGGAATACTTAAAGACAAATTTACAATATATCTGCCGTCAAATTACAGGGGAATAGATGTCCTTCTTTCCATTTCGGGAAAACCCTATCTTGAAAATGGCAGAATAGTATATGAGATAAATGATTTCAAGGCCGGAAAGTTGAGCCTGCCAAAGAGTATTGTCGTCAATATTGTAAAAAAGTATGATATAAAGAGAGTGTCCTTAAAGGATAATAAAATAATCATAGATACAAGTCTGTTTTCGTTGAAGATGAGGGAACTTGAACTGTCAGACGGCAGTGTGACCATAGTGTTCTATTAGAGGAATTAGAATCCGTTTAAAAACAGGACGGGTTCTAATTCCTCTAAATCAGCCAGGGATTCTTTCCACTTCGAAAATCTCGTTTATCCACAGGCCTATTACAGGGACACCTTTGTATAAATTTTCAAGTATTTCTACTGAAGCTTTAATGTGTCTTATATGTCCAGCCCTGTCAGTATCATTTCCTGCACAGTCATGGTGACCTGCCACGAATATAATGTTTGATCCATGGGAATTCAAGGATATGTCCATCTTTTTGTCAAGTGAATTCATGAATGTCCTGTCTTTTACGGCAATAACTCTGTCTATGCCGGGTTCCGATATTATATCCACGTAGTCCACATCAAAATTCTCTCTTATCCAGTTTATTGCAGGGAGCTGGGTTCTCCCATCCATACAGTTCAGCAATGTAGCAAAATTTCCATCCATATTCATACTTCCTTTGTCGATAATATTTTTATATTTGAGATTATACCATATTTTTATGACTGATTTTGAATGATTATGATTGATTTTGATTGAAATGTATATTATAATGTTAATAGACTATCAATAAGTTGTAGAGAAGGTGAATGTCTTGCTGACGGAACAGCGTCATAAAATAATATTGAATGAACTGGAAAAGAACGGAATTGTAAAGGTTAATGACCTGGTTGACATTCTGAATACTTCAGAATCCACTATAAGGCGGGATCTCACCTGTCTGGAAAAGATGAATGCAGTCAGGAGAATACGGGGAGGGGCGGCAGTACCAAGAGGAAGACTTATAGAGCAGAGCTATGGTGAAAAGGAGGTACAGAATGTTGTGCAGAAGAGAAAAATAGCAGAATTTGCCGCTTCCTGTGTGGATGACGGTGACTGCATATATATTGATGCCGGTACTTCCACTTTTGAGATGATTCGATATCTGAAGGGCAGGGAAATAGTAATAGTTACAAATGGACTGAAGCATATAAATGCCGTTACAGAGAACAATATAAATGGATATATACTTGGAGGCAGCATAAAAAATAGAACAGGAGCGGTTATAGGTGCCGATGCACTGGGCAACCTTCAAAAGTTCAGGTTTGACAAGTGTTTTATGGGCATGAATGGAATACATCTTGAATATGGATTCACAACTCCTGATTCAGAAGAAGCCGCACTCAAGACATGTGTCATAAAACATTCAAGACAGAGTTATGTTCTTGCAGATGAAAGCAAGTTCGGTGAAGTTAGTTTTGTAAAGGTGGCAGATCTTAAAGAAGCTGACATAATTACCGACTGCAGGGTGGAAAATTATAAAGAGTATGCAGAAAAAACCAGAGTAAAGGTTGTGATGGATAAATGATATATACAGTAACTTTCAATCCCTCAATAGATTATGTAATACAGGTGGATGATTTCACGGTGGGAACCATCAACAGGGTGAAAAATGATGAAAAATATGCAGGCGGCAAGGGAATAAATGTATCCAGGGTTTTGAAGAATATCGGCGTTGAGAGCAGGGCACTTGGATTTATTGGAGGATTTACCGGAAAGTTTATAGAGGACTCTCTCAGGGATGCTGGAATTTCAACTGACTTCATACAGGTTCAGCAGGATACGAGGATAAATGTAAAGCTGAAATCAGTTGAAGAAACCGAGATAAATGGATCAGGACCGGATATAAGCAGAGATGACTTGAACAAGCTGTTTGAAAAAGTGAAGGATTTGAAGGAAGATGACTTTATAGTACTTGCAGGAAATGTGCAGAAATCCGTACCCAGGAATATATATTCCACAATCCAGACAAAGTGCGGAAAGGGAAAAGTAGTTGTGGATACTACGGGAGAGGCACTTGCCGATACGCTTCAATATAGTCCGCTGTTGATAAAACCCAATATACATGAACTTGGGGAGTTGTTTGATGTAGAAATCAAGGAAACCGAAAAGGTGATTTACTATGCCCAGAAGCTGCGTGGCACGGGAGCACAGAATGTCATAGTATCGATGGGAAAAGAAGGAGCCCTTCTTATATGCAGCGAAGGTGTCTACAGTGCATCTGCACCAGAGGGGGAAGTGAAGAATTCCGTGGGGTCCGGCGATTCACTTGTTGCAGGATTTCTGTCCCGGTATACAAAAGGTTCAAGTATAGTTGATGCTTTCAAATACGGTGCGGCAGCTGGAAGTGCTACAGCCTTTTCCATGGATCTGTGCAGGAAGGAAGATATAGAGAGACTGCTTCCTGAAGTGGAGATAAAAAGGCTTTAGTTTATAAAAAAGGAGGATTTGTTATGAAGATTACCGAACTTTTGGAGAAAGATACCATAAAAATAAGGCTTGATGCAGAAAATAAAGCCGGCGTAATAGATGAACTGGTAAATATACTGGATTCTGCAGGAAAGTTGAATGACAAGGAAGAATACAAAAATACCATATTAAAAAGAGAGTCTGAATTTTCAACTGGAATAGGGGAGGGCATAGCAATACCCCATGCAAAGACGGAAGCTGTGAAGACTCCTGCACTGGCATTTGGAATAAAAAAAGAAGGACTGGATTATGATTCACTGGATGGGACCGATGCACAACTGTTCTTCATGATAGCAGCAAGTGCAGGAGCGGACAATGAGCATCTGGATACACTTGCAAGGCTGTCAAGTATGCTTATGGACAAAGATTTCAAAAACAGGCTCTTGAATGCTTCGTCTGAATATGAAGTTCTTGGAATGATAGATGAACAGGAAAAACAGTATATAAAGTCCCAGGGTGAAAAGAAAGATGAAATCGTAGATCATGGCTCCAACAAATTCGTACTTGCAGTTACAGCATGCCCTACAGGTATAGCACACACCTATATGGCTGCAGATGCACTCAACAACAAGGCAGCTGATATGGGAATAGACATAAAGGTTGAGACAAACGGGTCCACAGGTGTAAAAAACAGACTTACGGATGAGGATATAGAAAAGGCAGATGGAGTAATTGTAGCTGCTGACAAGCAGGTTGAGATGGATAGATTCGATGGAAAGAAACTTGTACAGGTATCTGTATCCGAGGCAATCAAGAACCCGGAAGGACTTATAAACAAGGCGGCAGGAGGAGAAGCCCCTGTATATCATGCAGATAATAAGGGGAAAAGTGCTGCGGCAGGCGGTGGCAGCAAGGTTGGATTCTACAAGCACCTCATGAGTGGAGTTTCCAACATGCTTCCTTTCGTAGTAGGCGGTGGTATACTTATAGCCATTTCCTTCATGTTCGGTATCAAAAGCTACGATCCAAAGGACCCTTCTTTTAACGTAATAGCACAGCTCATACATGATGTAGGAGGTACTTATGCCTTTTCCCTTATGGTACCCGTGCTTGCAGGATTTATAGGAATGAGTATAGCAGACAGACCTGGATTTGCACCTGCAATGGTAGGCGGACTCATAGCGGCAAATAATGGTGCGGGATTTCTGGGAGGACTTGTTGCAGGGTTTCTGGGAGGATATGTAGTTGTTCTTCTGAAGAAAGTATTCTCAAAGCTTCCACAGTCACTTGAGGGAATAAAACCGGTGCTTCTGTACCCGCTTCTCGGCATATTCATAACGGGAATAATAATGCTCGTATTTATTGTAAATCCTGTAAAGGACATAAACAATTTCCTTATACAGTGGCTTGGCTCCATGGGAACCGCCAACAAGATAATACTGGGACTCATACTTGGAGGAATGATGGCTGTGGATATGGGCGGCCCTGTAAACAAAGCAGCCTATGCTTTTGGAATAGCAATGATAACTGCGGGAAAATTTACACCACATGCAGCAATAATGGCTGGTGGAATGGTGCCTCCCCTTGGAATTGCAATAGCAACTACCTTGTTCAAGAATAGATTTACAAGGGATGAGAGAGATGCAGGGAAGACATGCTATATAATGGGTGTAACCTTTATAACAGAAGGGGCCATACCATTTGCAGCATCCGATCCTGCAAGGGTTATTCCAGCCTCCGTAGCAGGAGCGGCAGTTGCGGGAGCACTTTCAATGTTGTTCAATATAGGACTTCCGGCACCTCATGGTGGAATATTTGTAATACCTATTGTATACGGAAATGCATTTTCCTATATATTTGCCATATTGTTGGGTGCATTTATAACAGCGGCACTTCTTGGAATTGTGAAAAAACCTATTGCTCAAAATGAATAGATAAATATTTTACTAAGCCGGCACTGAATTTTATTGTGCCGGCTTCCTTTTATTTATTGTCCTGCTGGAGAAAATACTTCAGTACCCTTGTTCGTTCTTCCTGCTTCTTATCTGAAAAATCATCTGTCCAGTTGTAAAATCCATTCCCTGCTTTAAGACCGAGCTTTCCTGCGTCCACAAGCTGCTTCAGCATCTCCGAGGCATCCTTTGAACTGCACAGCTCCCTGAACAGATATGATGATATATTGTAGAATATGTCAAGACCTCCCATATCGGCACTGCAGAGAGGTCCTGTTGCAGGGAGCCTTCTGCCGAAGCTGTATTCTACTGCTTTGTCTACTTCTTCAGGTTTTGCAAAGCCCTGTTCGACTATATAGAGTGCTTCTCTCAAAAGGGCAAGCTGAAGCCTGTTCCCTATGAAACCGGGACATTCCTTTTCGAGGCGTACACCTTTTTTACCTATAAAGTCTATAAATTCCATGGTTCTGTCCATGATTTCTCCGGATGTATGCTTCCCCGGAACTACCTCTACCAGGGGAATGAACTGGGGTGGATTCCAGAAGTGGGCAACCACAACTCTTTCCGGATAATTCACAGCTTCTGATATTTTAGTGGGACTCAGCCCGGAGGTGTTTGTAGCCAGTATTACTTCTCTGCTGCAGATACTATCCAGTTTATTGAATATTTTCTGCTTGAGCTGCAGATCTTCCGCCAGGCACTCTATTATGATTTCAGCACCGCTTGAGGCAGCTTCAATGGATTTTACACCATTTATTCTGGAGAGGATTTTCCTGACCTTGCAGTCTGTCAGTTTTCCCTCCTCCATCAGATCCTTCAGGCTGTTTTCTATTTTTGTAAAACCTCTTTCAAGACTGGCATCGGACCTTCCATACATGTTTACGTGCAGTCCTGCCATTGCACAAATCTGGGAAATCCCATGTCCCATTGTACCGGTTCCCAGTACTGCTGCTTTTTTGATATTCATCCATGATCCCTCCTTTACATTTTAAGTTTATCATTTCGAATTGACAATTCAATGGTGAAATTGCAAAATATAAAGAGAAGTGTAGTTTATCAGGGAGAACATGTAAAATGAGAATAAAATGTGGTAATATGTTTATAGACTGCAGAATAGTTAGAAAAAACATAAAAAATATAAATATAAGAGTTGAAAACAGTGGCGAAATAATTGTGAGTTGTCCGGTTCATACTGACATGAAAGTTGTTGAAAGTATTGTACGGGACAAGAATGAGTGGATACTTCAAAGGCTGAATACTGTAAAAGAGAGGAAGGATAAATTGAAGAAGCTGGGTATAGGTGGTATGACCGGTCTCCCGTTTCTTGGAAAGGTACTTCCCGTAGAAAAATATGAAATAAATACAGATAAATTATCTGTAAAATTTGCGGATGACAGGGTTATTATCTGCGGAAATGAAAAACTCTTCTCTGACAGGGAGTCCATGAGATGTGAGGTATATAAAGCCTATAAGAAGAATTTGTATGCAGTACTCATGGAGAGAATTGATATTTACAGGGAGATACTGGGTGTAAGACCGTTGAAAATATCCGTCAGATCCCAGAAGACAATATGGGGAAGCTGTTCTTCAGGTGGAAATTTAAGTTTCAATTGCAGGCTTATGATGGCACCGCTTAAAGCAATAGATTATGTAGTAGTTCATGAGCTCTGCCACATGGTATACATGAACCATTCCAGGACATACTGGAACCTGGTTGAGTCGGTCATTCCGGATTACAGGGATGCTCAAAAGTGGCTTGATGATAATGGTTATATGCTCAATTTTTATTTCTATGATGTATTTTTATGAGGTATAATGTATATAATATGCTTTTAATTGAACTTGGGGTGATTTTGTGGATAATATTGAAGGCTATTTGAGGGAACGGGATATAAAGGTTACAAAACCCAGAACATGTATTTTGAAAATATTTCTCAGAAGTGACGGTGTTATGAGTGCAGAGGATGTACTCACCCGGTGCAGGCTGGAAAATCTAAATATTAACATGTCAACTATATACAGGACGCTGGAATTATTTTATGATAAGAATATAATAAAGAGATTTGATCTGGACAAAAATAAGTCTGGTTATGCCATTATAAAGAGAAACCACAAACATGTACTCCAGTGCAAGCTGTGCCACAGGGAGATAGAAATAGACTGCCCGATGCAGCAGATAGAGGACATGGTAAAAAACAAAACCGGATTTTTACTTACGGATGAAAGCCTGGATTTCAAACTGTATGGAATATGCAGGCAGTGCAGAAGCAAACTTTTAAAAAATAAATAGAAAAAATTTACTGGTTTCCACCTGTGTCATCAGGATAAACTTTTTCTATTTTCCATATACCGCTGCTGTTTCTTTTTATGAATACTGTATAATTTATTTTTTCATGAGGAGATCTTGCTGAAATTCCGTCAACCTTTAAAAATGATACATTTCCATTGGAAAAATAAATTTGTTTTTTGTCAATATTGTATAGCTTGTATTTATTGAGTATGCCTGAAGTAAAATATCTGTCAACTGCATAATTGAAATCTCTGCATTTGTTTAAATTATATCCATACCATATAATGGCAAGAGTTAGTAAAACTGCTGTTAGAATACATATAAATTTTTTCATGTTTATCCCCCATATATTTCCAAATATAATTCTAATATATATGATAACTTTAAATTCATCTTAAGTAAATATATAAAAGCATTTTTATATTGAATTAATATACAATGAAACTTGTCGAGGTGAAGTGATGAGACTGGAATTTATAGATATGGTTACAGAAAATGAAGTACTCGGGAAGAGTATCTTTACACCGGATGGACAGATACTGCTCAGGGCAGGGGTGACGTTGACCGATGTTTACGTAAAAAAGCTGAAGGAGCTTGGAGTATTTTATATATATGTAGAGGATGAGCGGCTCAGCGACATTGAAATAGAAGATGAAAAACTCACACGGCTCAAGCAGGCCTCCATGAAGAGTATGGCAAATGTATTCACCAAGTTGTACAACGGCGAAAGAAAGGTATTCAAGGATTCCATAAAAACAGTTGAAAACATGATAGACTATATAGTGGATCTGGGAGATGTGAACAAGAGCCTTTATGATATACAAACCTATGACAATTATACGTTTATACATTCCCTTGATACTTGTATTATGTCATCATTTCTGGGAATAACCGAGAAATTTGACAGAAACCATTTGAAGGAACTGGGGATAGGGGGTATACTTCATGATATTGGAAAGATCAAAGTCCCCATCAAGATACTCAACAAAACAGGAAGGCTTACAGAGGAAGAATTTTCAGAAATAAAAAAACATCCAATTTATGGAGTAAATCTGCTTGAAAAAGTTTATTCAATTCCGGATTCAGTTATAAAAGTAGTCGGGCAGCATCATGAGAGGGTTGACGGCAGGGGCTATCCCAATAAGCTGACGGGAAACCAGATAAGCAGATTTGCAAAGCTTGTATGTATATGTGATGTATATGATGCAATAAGCAATGACAGGTGCTACAGGAAGAAGTTCAGTCCAAATGATGCATACGAACTGATACTCTCCGGAAGCGGCAGTATTTTTGACAGGAATATGGTTCTGAATTTCAAAAATACTTTTGCAATATATCCCCTTGGGTGCCATGTAAGGTTGTCAAATGGCGAGGACGGGTACATTGTAAAGCAGAACAGGGGATTCCCGGACAGACCTGTAGTCAGGATTTTTAAAGGAAAGAGCATGAGTTACCATGAAACAGATCTGCTCAGTGATACGAGTACTATTATTTTAGGAGTAGCGTGATTTGGGAGAATATGATGATTAAATATATAAGACAGCTTCTAAATGAACTATACAGAAGGTATGGGTTCAATATTATGGAGATTAAAGATGCCCCCGGAATTACAGGCAAATGGGGGGCATACTATGAGAACAGAAATACAGGAAGTCTGGATGTAATGGTTTTTTCAGACTTGAATTCCTATTATAAAATAGATATAGTGGGAATGCGCTTAAAACTGAACGGCATCTATGGATATGAAAAAATAAGGATCATAGTAATATTGCTGGATGAATCCGTTGATATCCAGAAAAAGTATATCCATGAAGGGGAAAGTTATCCACAATGTGGATTAATTCTGATAAACGGCAGTTTCAATAAAATTTTATACTCAAATGGGGTGCCTCGGGACATTTTATATAAGATAGGCAGCTGCATGGATAGAATTACCGGATTGAAAAATAAAGACAGGACAATTAATATTGGAGGTGCTGGAATAACATATCTGCTTGCAGCCATGAATGTGATTTTTTATATTGTGACAGCTGTGTTGTCCGGAGATTTTTTTACAAGCAATACAAATGTTCTTGTGCTCCTTGGAGCAAAGGTCAATTCCCTTATTTCATCAGGACAATATTATAGATTGCTGTCCTGTATGTTTTTACATGCAGGAATTGTACATCTTGCATTCAACATGTATGCGCTTCTGGTTGTTGGACCACTGGTGGAGAAGGTATACGGGAAACTGAGGTATACATTTATATACTTTTTTTCGGGAATAGCTTCATCCCTTCTAAGTTATTTTTTTTCACCGAATATCTCCATAGGTGCATCTGGTGCAATATTCGGACTGCTTGGAGCTACATTGATTTTTGCACTGAAAATGAAGGGAAGAATAAATAAAGAATATATATACAGTATATTGTCGGTAATAACAGTCAACCTCATATTTGGATTTTCTTCCTCCAATATAGATAATTTCGGGCATGTGGGAGGACTGCTGGGTGGTGTAATATCTTCCGGAATTTTAATTGGAAAAGCATCCGGTGACGGCTTTTAACAGATCAACCGGATGCTTTCTATTTATATTCAGGTTATAGCAGGTCTTTTTCAAAAAGAGTTTCTTTTTCAAGGAGTAATTTTGATTTTTCTTCAAGAAAGTCTCTGTTTTCATTCAGGAGTTTTTTGGTTTTATTATAGATGCTGTCGACCAGATTCCTGCATTCCAAAATTATGCTGTCCTGGTTTATATTAAGGTCTGACAGCTGCTCCATGTTTAAAAGTCCGAGAGCCTGCCCCATTCCATATTTTGTTATCATACTATAGGCTATGTTTGTACACCTCTGAAGATCATTGTGTGCCCCGGTAGTAATGTAGTCGGAGCCGAATACAATGTCCTCGGCTGCACGTCCGCCCAATAACACCATCATCTTGTTTGTGAGATATGCTTTATTCTGATATAGTCTGTCCTCGGGGATACTCAGCGTATATCCTCCCGCACCTTTTGTACTTGGTATTATTGTAATTTTTGATACTTTTTCATTGGGAAGTACCTTTGAGGATACAAGAGCGTGTCCAATTTCATGATAGGAAGTAATTTTCCTGTCAATGTCTTTTATATAATCCCTGTTTTTCTTCTCATATCCGGCCAGGACTATGGAAAATGCCCTGTCAACATGTTTGTCTTGAATAGTGGGACTGTTTTCTTTGCAGGCAATAATTGCAGCTTCGTTTATGAGGTTCTCTATTTTTGCGCCTGAAAAATAGGCTGTTTTTTGGGACCATTCTTTTATATCTATATTTCCTGCAGGTTTGTTTTCAAGATGAAGCCTGATTATTTTTTCCCTTGCAGATATGTCTGGAAGTGTTACTTCAATATGCCTGTCGAATCTTCCGGGTCTCAGAAGTGCCGGGTCCAGTGTATCAAGCCTGTTTGTGGCAGCCATGACAACAATTCCGGAATTTTCATTGAAACCTGACATCTCCGTGAGCAGTGCATTTAAAGTCTGATCTCTTTCATCTGATCCTGAAGCTGCAGAGCCGTCCCTCCTTTTACCTATGGCATCTATTTCATCTATGAATATGATTGATTTACCGGTTTTGTTGTTCCTTGCCTTTTTGAAAAGCTGTCTTATACGGCTGGCACCTACCCCTACGTATATCTGCACAAAATCAGAGCCTGATACTGCATAGAAGGGTACTCCGGCTTCACCCGCCGTTGCCTTGGCGAGAAGAGTTTTTCCAGTTCCAGGTTCACCGTAGAGTATTATTCCCTTTGGAATACGGGCGCCGTATGATCTGTATTTTTCAGGGTCGATCAAAAAATCAACTACATCCTGGACACTTTCTTTGGCTTCTTCATTTCCAGCCATGTTTTTAAAGGTAAAATCCGGATTTTCCACAGCAGCTGCATCCAGAGAATCAACGGACAGGGAACCCCTTGCCTTTATCCTGGATGACTTCATACCCACTGCAATGAGCCATATTACGGATAGAACCAGAGTCATGGATGAGTATCTCTGCAGGTTGTTCAACGGATAACTTTTGAATACGGCTATATTTTTGCTCAGGAGTTCCTCTTTGAAGTTTGTGTTTTCAGGGTTGTCGGTTTCATATACATTTCCGTCTTTTAATACAAATTTTATCTGCTGTGAATTTATGATGTAAACCTTGCGTATATTGCCCTTTTCGAGATTGTTTTTGAAGGAACTATATGGTTTTGACGTAATGGGATCACCGATATATTTTGAAAGAATCAACACTGATAGTGATATGAGAATTATCAAAATCGGCAGTATCAACATTTTATTCTTGATTTTCTTCATTAAATCACCTACCCCTTTCCATGCAATTATAATATAATATTGATTACTATTAGTCTAATCAAAATCATAAAATTTGCTAATGTAATTGATAGCAATTGAGGATACAATTCACAGGCCCGAAAATTTATTGTATACTTTATTTATTATTGATGGGAGGAGAATATAAAATGAAAGTGTCTGCTGCTGATATTAAATTGACAGAGGGGGATATACTGGAGCTGATAGAAGATTATGTTCACATAGAGGGGCTGCATATAGGGGAAATATCAATAGATGATATAATAACTATCAGTGGACAATACGGGAAGAAATTTACGGTACCCTTTAAACTTAAAATTGGAATAGGGAATGTCAGAGACAATAATTTAAACCTTAAAATATACAAATTGAAGATATGTAAAATGGGAGTTCCGGGTGCAGTGAAGGATAAGCTTGCAAAAAAACTGCTTGGAAATTTTCTGAATTATGGTATAAAGATAGACAGGGATACTGTAATCATAGATCTGGATACTGCAAGAAAGCTTATACCGCGTTTCAATCTGGATTTGAAGGGAATAACGGTTTCACCCGGGGTAATGGAAGTATGTGTAGAAAATATAGTGTATGAAAAAGACAAAAAATTTCCATATATAGGGAAAAACGATTATAAATATTCGGACTCTCTGTATAGGAAATATGATAATTTAAGAAAAAAAATTATTGACAAAATACCTGACAAATATTCTAAAGTGTCAGATTATATTCTTATGATGCCGGATGTTATACTTTTGTTCTGGGGACTTTTTAAAGACAGGAGAGTAAAGGCAAAGGTCAAAATCATACTGGCAAATGCACTGATATACATAATAAGTCCTGTGGATCTGATACCTGGCTTCATACCTGTTCTGGGACAGATGGATGATGTTGCCGTGGCATTTTTTGCACTTAACATGATAATTGACGAAGTACCTGAAAATATACTGCTTGAAAATTGGCGGGGGAAAGATAATGTAGTGTTGATTGCACGTGAAGCCATAAAGTATATGTCCAACATAGTCGGAGTAAAAAATTTTACGGATATATCGGAAGCTTTAAAAAAATTTATTAAGAAAAGAATTGACTTACAGCAATAAATAAAAAAATACAAATCTGCACATTATAATGTAGAGGTGATTTATTATGATGCACAGTAAATTTGTAACAGGCATTTTGATTGGTGCTGCAGTTGGAATGATGATGGAAGTCGATAGATCAGCCAAAAGAAAGATGAAAAAAACTTCCAGACGCATTAAAAATGCTGCAGGTGATTTTATGGGATGGATTAGATAAGTGCAGCTGGATCTGGCAGATTTTCCGCGCTTATATACGGGAATGTCTGTCAGATACATTTATATAGTGGTAAATTTATGATATAATATCGTAAATAATCCATATTGGAGGAAGGGTGGAAATCCATGGAGATACTTTCTCTTGGAGAAAAGATCAGGAGAAGAAGAAAAGAACTGAATATGACATTGAAAAACCTTGCAGGTGACAGAATAACGCCAGGTCAGATAAGTCTTGTTGAATCCGGAAAATCAAAGCCAAGTATGGATCTTCTGGAGTATCTGGCAAAGGAACTTAACACTTCTATTGAATATCTTATGGAATCGGAAGAGATTCAGGCGGAAAAGAACTGTACATATTTTGAAAATGTAGCTGAGTCCTGTATAATAAACAACGATATGATTCGGGGCGAAAAATATATTGAAAATGCACTTTATTATGCCCAAAAGTATAATCTGGAATATAAGATTGCAAGAAGCATGCATTTGAAAGGTAAAATTTTTTTAATGAAACATGAATATGATAATGCACAACAATTTTTCCTGTCTGCAAATGTTATTTTTATAAAAAACAACAATTATGAAGAGATAATAAAGACTTTTGTATATCTTGGGAAAACAACTATGAAACTCAATTCCTATCATTCTTCCTTAAATTATTTTGGACATGCTGAAAAAATATATAATGATAATAATTTCTGCGATGAGTATCTGCTTGGAAAGATTTATTATTACACGGCCTGTGTATATTTCAAATTGGATAATATAGAAAAGGCAATAAATTATTCATATCTTGCCAAAGAAAAATTCGGGAAAATGGAGAACAGCAGTGAATATGCCAATACCATACTTCTTATTGCAGACGAATATAATAAAAAGAACGATCTGGACAATTCTATAAAATATTCGAGAAAAGCACTTGAAATATACAGTGAGATAAAAGATGTTGAGAATATTGCCAGGATTGAAAATAATCTGGGAAAATTGTTCTGTGAATTTGACAATATAGAAGAGTCATTTGTCCATTTGAATAAATCAAGAGAATTAAGGCTTAAAATAAAGGATCCGAATATAGTGGAAACTCTTAAAAATATTTGTATAAATTATATAAAATTGAAGGACGTAAAAAGTGCAAGAAATGTACTTGAAGAAATTCTCTCTCATGTTGAAGATGGAAACAATAATGCACTGATAGAATACTATATACTCAAATACAGAGTGGGAATGCTTGAAAAAAATAAAAAAGAAGCTGAAAATACACTTATAATGGCACTTAATTTTGTTAAAAATTTAGGACTTTCAGAAGAGGCAGGGAAGATATCAATTTTACTGGGAAAGTTTTACATGGATATGGGCAACGATGCAGAAGCTGCCAGATATCTGAGCCAGGGAGTAGATAATTTTAAAGAACTGAATATAATTTAGAAACATTCGGAATGAACTAGGGGTGTACTTATGGAGATACTTTCCGTTGGAGATAAGATCAAAAGGGCACGGATACATAAGAGAATGACTTTAAAAGATGTATGCGGCAACAAGATATCTGTCTCCAAGATGAGCTGTATTGAGAATAACAAAATAAAACCGGAATACTGGATTCTGGAATATTTATCAGATAAGCTGGATGTGGATATTGACTATTTGAAACAAAATATAAGAAATCAGATAGCGGATAATATAGGAATACTAAGTAAAGGTGGCATTCCTGATTTTGTACAGAAAGTGGAATACAATCTTGAATTTGCAGAAAATTATCGATATTATGATCTATGCTTTGAGATAATGCATCTGCAGTTTGGCTATTATATAGACAAGAGTCAGCTGAGTATGGCAAGAAGTAATATTCCTGAATACTATAAGTACCTTGAAAAGAGCTGTTCTCTGGAAAATATTGTACTTTACTATATGGACATAGGATTGCTTCTGCTTAGAAGCAAAGAGTACATACAGGCGGTGAGTTATTACGATAATGCGATAAGCATTTCCAGGAAAATTGACAATGTAAATATTGATGCAATGTACTATAAAGAATACTGTCTGATTAAAATGAAAAAATACTCTGAAGCCTGCATATTTATGAATCATATAATGATACATATAAATTATTTGACCGATTCTGTCAAAAAAGCGGTAGTATATGGTATGAAGTCAGTGTTGTGCCTGATATATAGGAAAGAAGATTTTTTAAAGTATGAAGAAAAGGCATACGGGCTTTTAGGACAGAACCTGGAGTATATATCAATGTTAATGCTGGGGTATGCTTCCACGATGTTTACAGTTAATATGAAAAACAGCGCGCTGGAGTATGTGGACAAGGTTTTAGACGTAAATTCACTTCAAAATCATATTGACCGGGAAAAGGTTTACATAATACTGGACATAATAAATAAATTAATTGAAAACAATTTTATGGGTCGATCTCTGAGTATATGTAATATTGCGCTGGATAAATCAATAATTTTGAATGATGCCGAGCTGATGGAGAGATGCTATTATTACAAGGCCGTTATACTTGAAAAGCAGGGAAATACTAAAGATGCTGAAATTTACATGGATATTTCCCTGGGACTTTTACTGAAATTTTCCGACACAGGCAGCATATGTAAGAGACATATTGAAATGGGGAGTATGTACTACAGGAATGGAAAGCTTTCCGAGTCAATCAAATGTTTCAATTATGCCATATACTTGAAGGATAGATCTTTGAGAATTTACATGAAATAGCAGGATATGCTGATATATATCCCTGTAATACCGAATTTGCGACTTGAATTGAAAAATTCAGCCAGATACAAAGGTTGAATAAATGGAAATATAATAATATTATCTAGTTAAGGTCAAAGAAGGTCAAAAAGGAGGCCGTGAAGATGAATATAGATAAACTTACTGTAAAAGTTCAGCAGTGCTTGAATGAAGCACAGCTTACAGCTGTGAGACATAATCACCAGCAGGTTGACACCATACATCTGTTTTCTGCAGTAATTTCCGAGGAAGACGGATTAATTCCCAATATATTTCAAAAAATGGGAGTAAATATTGAATCAATGAGAAGAGAGACGGAGTCCATTTTGAACAAGATGCCGAAAGTAATGGGAGAGGCGGCACAGAAATCTTCTGTTTATGTTACTAGAAGATTTGAACAGGTGCTTGTTGAGGCTGAGAAAACAGCCAGGAAGTTCAAGGATTCCTATATAAGTGTAGAACATGTCATGCTTGGGATTATGGAAGTACACTCAAGCGATGTAGATGGTATGTTGAGAAAATTCAATGTAAATAAAAACAGCTTTCTGGAGGTGCTGTACAAGGTAAGGGGAAATCAGACAGTGGATACACAGGACCCGGAAGGTACTTATGAAGCACTTGTAAAGTACGGCAGAAATTTAGTTGAGGAAGCCAAGAAGCATAAATTGGACCCTGTAATAGGAAGAGACGAAGAAATCAGAAGGGTAGTCAGGATACTTTCAAGGAGAACAAAAAACAACCCTGTTCTCATAGGTGATCCAGGTGTGGGGAAAACAGCTATAATCGAAGGATTGGCGGAGAGAATAGTCAGGGGAGATGTACCTGAGGGATTAAAGGACAAAATAATATTTTCACTCGACCTTGGTGCACTTATTGCAGGTGCCAAGTTCAGGGGTGAATTTGAAGAGAGACTCAAGGCTGTACTCAAGGAAGTGGAAAAAAGCCAGGGCAGAATTGTGCTCTTCATAGATGAAATACACAATATAGTGGGAGCAGGCAAGACAGAAGGTTCCATGGATGCAGGAAACCTCATAAAGCCAATGCTTGCGAGAGGAGAACTTCACTGCATAGGTGCCACCACTTTTGATGAATACAGAAAGTATATAGAAAAGGATAAGGCGCTTGAGAGAAGATTCCAGCCTGTAATTATAGATGAACCTTCCGTGGAGGATTCAATTTCAATCCTCAGGGGATTGAAGGAAAAATTCGAGATATATCATGGAATAAGGATACATGATTCTGCCATAGTTGCAGCTGCCAGGCTTTCAGACAGATATATAACGGACAGATATCTTCCGGATAAGGCTATAGATCTCATCGATGAGGCCTGTGCCATGATAAGGACTGAAATTGACAGCATGCCTACTGAGATGGACACTATAAAGAGAAAGATATTCCAGCTTAAAATTGAGAAGGAGGCACTTTCAAAGGAGCATGACAAATCCTCACAGGACAGACTCAAATACCTTGAAAATGAATTGAGCAATCTGCAGGACAAGGATAAGCAGCTTACTGCAAAATATGAGAAGGAAAAGAGTGCAATAACCGGAGTCAGAGATCTGAAGGAGAAGCTTGATGAGGCAAAGGGCCAGATTGAAAAGGCTGAGAGGGAATATGACCTGAACAAGGTTGCAGAGTTGAAATATGGAGTTATTCCGGATCTTCAGAAAAAGATAGAGGAAAAGGAAAAGCTCATAAAGAAGGACAATGGCAGTTCCATGCTGAAAGAGGAAGTAACGGAACAGGAAATATCAGAGATAATTTCAAAATGGACCGGAATACCTGTTTCCAAACTTGTGGAAGGCGAAAGACAGAAGCTTGTTAAACTGGAAGATGAGCTTTCAAAGAGGGTAATAGGACAAAAGGATGCGGTAACTGCAGTTTCAAATGCTGTAATAAGGGCAAGAGCGGGCATGAAAGACCCAAAGAGACCTATAGGGTCATTCATATTTCTGGGGCCTACAGGTGTAGGAAAGACCGAACTAGCCAAAACTCTTGCAAGAACGTTGTTCGACAGTGAAGAGAATATAATAAGAATAGACATGTCTGAATATATGGAGAAATATTCAGTATCAAGGCTCATAGGAGCTCCTCCCGGATATGTTGGATATGAGGAAGGAGGGCAGCTCACTGAAGCCGTCAGGAGAAAGCCGTACAGTGTAATATTGTTTGATGAAATTGAAAAGGCACACGATGATGTATTCAATATTTTTCTCCAGATACTTGATGATGGAAGGCTCACCGACAATCAGGGAAAGGTTGTGGATTTCAAGAATTGTATTATAATCATGACATCCAATATAGGAAGTAGCTATCTTCTTGAAAACAGCGGAAGTCACAGTATAGACAGTGATGTAAGGCAAAAAGTCATGAATGAGATGAAATCCAGGTTCAAACCGGAATTTTTAAACAGGCTTGATGATATAATAATGTTTAAACCTCTTGATACAGAGGAAATAAAATCAATAATTGACATATTCCTTGAAGATATAAAAAACAGACTCGGGGACAAGAATATATCAATCGATATAAGTGATGCTGCAAAGGAAACCATGGCAAGAGAAGGATATGACCCGGTGTATGGTGCAAGACCGCTTAAAAGGTATATAGAGAATACTCTTGAAACAAATATCGCCAAGAAAATAATAAATGGAGATATTCAGGAAGGCTCCGGTGTAAAGGTGGATTTTGAGGATGGAGAGTTTAAAATAACAGTAATGTAATAGGCCGCAGTATGCGGCTTATTATCTTTTGTGAGGAAAATACCTATTGATTTTGAATACGTTCACTGCTATAATATTAAATATTAAAAGGTATATTTGCCTATAATTGTAGTTTTTTTAACAAACTTAACTTTTGAAAGGATGATTTTTATGAGTTATGATGAGCTGTATAAGAGTAAGGTTGTCAGTGCAGATGAGGCAGTATCACATATAAAATCTGGAGACAGAGTTGTATTTGGACACGCATGTGCTGAACCACAGGTGCTTCTCAATGCTTTAGTTGATAATAAAGAAAAGTACAAAAATGTGGAGTTATATCATATGATAACTAAAGGCGAAACAAGGTATGATGACAGAGGAGTGGAGAAGTACATCCATGACAATGCATTTTTTACTGGAAAGGGTACAAGTGAGGCAATTGCCGAAGGAAGAAGCGGATTTATTCCGGTTTTTTTCAGTGAAATACCAAGATTGTTCAAAGAAGGTTATATTCCTGCAGATGTTGCACTTATTGAAGTCAGCAAACCTGATGAACATGGTTTCTGCAGCTATGGAGTATCCAACGATTACATACATGCAGGAGCAGAATGTGCAAAGCTTGTAATTGCAGAAGTGAATGAAAATATGCCTAGAGTTCTTGGAAACAACTTCATACACATTTCTGACATTGACTACATAGTTGAGAGTTCGCGGCCTGTAGCTGAACTCCAGCCCTCTAAAATAGGGGAAGTGGAGAAGAAAATAGGAAGTTACTGTGCATCGCTTATAGAAGATGGGGCTACCCTCCAGCTTGGAATTGGTGCAATACCTGATGCGGTACTTTTGTTTTTAAAGGATAAAAAGGACCTGGGAATACATTCCGAGATGATATCCGACGGTGTTGTGGAGCTGGTCGAGGCAGGAGTAATTACAAACAAGAAAAAGACACTTCATCCAGGAAAGATAGTTGTAACATTCCTTATGGGAACAAAGAGGCTGTATGATTTTGTAGACAACAATCCTATGGTGGAATCCTGGCCTGTTGATTATGTAAACAATCCTGAAGTTATAAAGAAAAATTACAAGATGGTATGTATAAATTCCTGTGTGGAAATAGATCTTATGGGTCAGATATGCTCCGAGAGCATAGGTTTGAGGCAGATAAGCGGAGTAGGCGGACAGATTGACTTCACAAGAGGTGCAAGCATGGCTGAAGGTGGAATATCAATTATTGCAATACCATCTACTGCAGCACATGGAAAAGTTTCAAGAATAGTTCCGTTCCTGAACAAAGGAGCAGCTGTAACTACTTCAAGAAATGACGTACATTACGTAATAACAGAATATGGTATAGCCCAGCTCAGAGGCAAAACACTGGAACAGAGGGCAAGAGAACTTATAAAAATTGCACATCCTGATTTCAGAGATGGTTTGATAGCTGAATTTGAAAACAGATTCAAGCATAAATTTTAAAATCAAGTGAAATGCTTCTACAAAAAGAACTGCCCCAAAACAAGTTTGGGAACAGCTCTTTTTATTTTGAACTGGTTTCTCTACGTACTATGAACTTTTTTGCATTTATCTCGAGGCTGTCATCCAGAGGTTCCAGATCTATCTGTTTATTATATTTTCTGAACAGGGCCAATTTTATGAATCTGTCTGACAGCTCAGGATTTTTGGACAGCAGTGAACCGTGAAAATACGTACCGAAGCAGTTCTTGTATACACAGCCCTCATATCCGTCTTCTCCGTTGTTGCCGTACCCTTTGATTACCCTTCCAAGGGGTTTCAGATTTCCTATATAGGTTCTGCCGGAATGATTTTCAAAACCAACATAGGTTTCATTGAACTGATCATTGTGTATCACAGTATTTCCTATGAATCTCTTTTTGCCGCCTTCTGTGTATATATCTATTACACCCAGACCGGACAGTTTTTTGCCGTCGGGAGTAGTGTAATATTTTCCAAGAAGCTGATAGCCGCCGCATATTGATAGGAATACCCTGCCTGTTTCGATATATTTCTCTATTCCTGTTTTTTTGTTTTTTATAAGATCTTCGGATACTATGGATTGTTCATAATCCTGTCCCCCGCCAAAGAAGACTATATCATAGTCTTCCCACTCAAAAGGGTCTCCAAGCGATATATTTTTGATATTTACTTTTATGCCTCTCTTTTCGGCCCTGTATTTCAATATTCTTATATTGCCAAGATCACCATATACGTTTAATAGATCCGGATATAGATGACATATGTTAAGTTCCATAATAAAACACCTCTTTAATTTACCATAACTTTTTTATGTATCCCTTTGAGTTGAGATATTTCCTGAAGCCGATCATTGAAGTATAGGTTGCAAGCACGTATATTCTGTTTTCCCTGCAGTTTTTTATTTCTTCGGTGAGTTTTCTGAAGTCCATGCACAGTATGAATTTTTTTTCATCAAGTCCGGCAACCTTAAGCCGTATTGCCATATCATAAAGCCGTATACCTGAAATAAATATGTTGTTTATATTGAGAGATGACAGATTTTCAAAATTTACATCCCATATCCATGATACGTCCCTTCCATCTGCATAGTTGTCGTTTAAAAGTACGCCGAGATTGAAGGGCCTTCTGTCCAGTGCAATGCTGTTTATAGCCTCATTGTAGCCTGCAGGGTTTTTTACAAGTATTATTTTCACTTCTTTCTGTTCCACTTCTATAATTTCCTGTCTTCCGAAACTGCTTTTCTGGTTTTCCAGTGAAACGTGAATTGAAGAGGTAGGTATGCTGCATACTCTTGCAACTGCGTAGGCACACAGTGCGTTATACATGTTGTATGCTCCGGGCTGATTTATATAGTATTCCTTGCCGTCTATTGATACAAGGGAACCATCCTGAGTTTTGCTTTTGATTTCTTCAAGTGCATAGTCAAGATCCGGCCTTTTATAACCGCAGTTGTCACAGTAGAAATCCCCCAGATGACTGTAGGTTATGAAATTGTATTTATATGGATGTTTGCATTTTTTACAGAATTTTGAGTCTGCATTTATATCAACTTTTTTGCTTTTATTCAAACTGCATTTGAAGCCATAGTATACTGTCCTGTTTTGAACATTCATATCGCCCAGAAGGGGTTCATCCCCATTTAATACCAAATTTGAAATAGGTACTTTCTTTATGCCGTCCAAAATTTTATTCAGGGTGGTATACACTTCCCCATACCTGTCCAACTGATCTCTGAATAGATTCGTGATTGCAATTACTTCGGGTGTTACATAGTCAGTCAGAAGGGTGAGATTGGCTTCATCACATTCTATGACTGCATAATTTGTTTTGCTGCATTTTTGAAAAGAAAAATTTTCTACAAAACAGGAAACTATACCCGGAAGCATATTTGCACCGGTGTTATTTGTTATTACATGTTTTCCACTGTCTTTTAACATATTGTATATCATGCTTGTAGTGGTGGTTTTACCATTTGTACCTGTGACGACTATGACATCGTAGTTTTTACAGAGGGTTTTCAAAATATTTCCATCTAGTTTCAATGCAATTCTGCCGGGGAAATTACTTCCGCCCTTGAACAGGGATTTTGACAGTTTTATTATTAACTTTGAAACTATAATACTGAAAAAAGATTTTATGTTAATTTTTCACACCACCTTTATTTAAAAACAGAAGCTTCTATTTTTAACTCTTAAATATTATAATACAATATGACAAATTTTACATCAAAAAGTTGGTTTGTAAACAATAAAAAATATATGGTACAATTAGTCAGGATAAGGATGTGATTTAACTGAAACGGGGATATATTTATTCTATAGTGGCCGCAATCATGTTCGGATCGGCCGGAATATTTGTAAAGCTTGCATACAAGGTAGGACTTGATTCCATTGATATATTGATAGTCCAATATATTGCGGCTGTCATTCTAATGTTTGCATTGATATTTGCAAGAAACAGAGAGGCACTGTATATAAAAAGGACGCAGGTATTTCATCTGGCTGTTCTTGGCATATTCGGCACTACACTTATGACACTGTTTTATTATGAGGCCTTCAAATACTTAAGTGTTGCCATGGTAACCATACTCCTGTTTACATACCCAATAATGATTTTAATATATTCCATTATTTTTAGAAACCAGAAAATTACATTTCAAAAGATGATGGCTGTAATTTTGTCCTTTGCAGGATGTGTTCTTGGGTTGAATGTATTCAATGGAAGTGTGGATTATACATTCAAGGGAATAATATTCGGACTTTTGAGCGCCGTATTCTATGCCTTTATGAATTTGTACAGTGAAAAAAATCTTCAGAACATTTATTCCATGACTATAAATGCTTATTCAACATTATTTTCTTTGATAACTCTGGTTATATACAGACCGCCTTATTTTTTGCTGGAAGATAAAATTAACATGAAGGGTATACTTTATATAATTCTGCTTGCAGTTGTAACTGATGTAATACCGCTGACTCTTCTGTATGCCTCGATAAAATACATAGGGGCGGTCAAGACCTCAATAATAGGAAATCTGGAAATACCGGCCTCCATTATCATATCAAGTATTGTTCTGAAGGAAAGAGTATATATGGCTCAAATTATAGGGGCGTTGATGATTTTATGTTCAGTTTATATTATTACCCAGAGAAAATAGAATTATATAACAGTTTATTAATAATATGTTTATTGTGTAATATGCACCTATGATAGTATAATAAAAATTGTTGTTAAAAGTTATAATTAAAAAAATTATAGAGAGAGAGTTGAAACAAGTGAGTGTAGTAGAGTTAATGCTTATGGTAAAGGCAGTCATAATCGGGATTGTGGAAGGAATCACTGAATTTTTGCCAATATCTTCTACAGGACATATGATAATAGTAGGTAATCTGATTGATTTTCAATATCCACTTTATAGAAAAGCTTATGTGGACATGTTTGAGATTGTAATCCAGCTTGGAGCAATACTTGCAATACTTGTACTTTACTGGAACAAGATATCGGGATCTCTTAAGAATCTTGCACCAGGCAAATGGGGATTCAAGCTCTGGTTCAATATATTTGTGGCCTTTGTACCTGCAGCTGTAATCGGAGTTCTGTTCAATGACATGATACAGAAAAAACTGTTCAATCCCATAACCGTTGCCTTTGCACTTGTATTCGGTGGATTTCTCATGATATTCATGGAAAACAAGTACAGGAGGGGCAACAAGACAAACCAGATTGAAAATGTAAATGTAAAACAGGCCTTTAAAATAGGGTGTTTTCAGTGTATATCGCTCTGGCCGGGAATGTCTAGGTCTGCATCTACAATAATGGGTGCATGGGTAAGCGGACTTACAAATGTAGCTGCAGCTGAATTTTCTTTTATCCTTGCAATACCTACAATGATAGCTGCTACGGGATATTCGCTTTTGAAAGTCAAGATAACCATGACCGCCCCTGAAATAATAGCCCTAGTAATAGGTTTTGTAGTTTCATTCATAGTTGCATTGATAGTTGTTGACAAGTTTATAGGCTTTTTGAAAAGAAAGCCCATGAGAGTTTTCGCCATATATAGAATATTTATTGGCATAGTAGTACTTGTCCTGGCTTTCAGTCATGTAATAGTGACTTATTGAATATTTTTTAAAATTTCTTATTGACATATGGACAATAATCTGCTAGTATAAATAACGTTGTCGTGTTAGAAAATAGCTTGTCTACTTAAAAAAGTATTGACAGAGTCAAAATAACGTGATATACTATAAAAGCTGTCCAAAGAGGCGGCGAAAGAAGAGACATGATCCTTGAAAATTAAACAGAATAGAAACAAGTGAAAACTTGAAGAAATAAACCAGCAATTTTTTGAGCTGCAGAGATGCAGTAAAGTAAAACAGTAATGAGTAGAGACAAACTTTTAAATTGAGAGTTTGATCCTGGCTCAGGACGAACGCTGGCGGCGTGCCTAACACATGCAAGTCGAGCGAAGGAACCCCTTCGGGGGAGACTTAGCGGCGGACGGGTGAGTAACACGTGGGTAACCTGCCTCAAAGAGGGGGATAGCCTCCCGAAAGGGAGATTAATACCGCATAAGACCTGAATTCGCATGAATTCAGGATAAAAGGAGAAATCCGCTTTGAGATGGACCCGCGGCGCATTAGCTAGTTGGTGGGGTAGAAGCCTACCAAGGCAACGATGCGTAGCCGACCTGAGAGGGTGATCGGCCACATTGGAACTGAGATACGGTCCAGACTCCTACGGGAGGCAGCAGTGGGGAATATTGCACAATGGGCGAAAGCCTGATGCAGCAACGCCGCGTGAGTGATGAAGGTCTTCGGATTGTAAAGCTCTGTCTTCTGGGACGATAATGACGGTACCAGAAGAGGAAGCCACGGCTAACTACGTGCCAGCAGCCGCGGTAATACGTAGGTGGCGAGCGTTGTCCGGAATTACTGGGCGTAAAGGGTGCGTAGGCGGATGTTTAAGTGAGATGTGAAATACCCGGGCTTAACCTGGGAGCTGCATTTCAAACTGGATATCTGGAGTGCAGGAGAGGAGAACGGAATTCCTAGTGTAGCGGTGAAATGCGTAGAGATTAGGAAGAACACCAGTGGCGAAGGCGGTTCTCTGGACTGTAACTGACGCTGAGGCACGAAAGCGTGGGTAGCAAACAGGATTAGATACCCTGGTAGTCCACGCCGTAAACGATGAGTACTAGGTGTAGGAGGTATCGACCCCTTCTGTGCCGCAGTAAACACAATAAGTACTCCGCCTGGGAAGTACGATCGCAAGATTAAAACTCAAAGGAATTGACGGGGGCCCGCACAAGCAGCGGAGCATGTGGTTTAATTCGAAGCAACGCGAAGAACCTTACCTGGACTTGACATCCCCTGAATAGCCTGGAGACAGGCGAAGCCTTTCGGGGCAGGGAGACAGGTGGTGCATGGTTGTCGTCAGCTCGTGTCGTGAGATGTTAGGTTAAGTCCTGCAACGAGCGCAACCCTTGTTGTTAGTTGCTAACATGAAAGATGAGCACTCTAACGAGACTGCCGCGGTTAACGCGGAGGAAGGTGGGGATGACGTCAAATCATCATGCCCCTTATGTCCAGGGCGACACACGTGCTACAATGGGCAGAACAGAGAGAAGCAAGACCGTGAGGAGGAGCCAAACTCAAAAACTGCTCTCAGTTCGGATTGCAGGCTGAAACCCGCCTGCATGAAGCTGGAGTTGCTAGTAATCGCGAATCAGCATGTCGCGGTGAATACGTTCCCGGGCCTTGTACACACCGCCCGTCACACCATGAGAGCTGGCAACACCCGAAGTCCGTAGTCTAACTTAGGAGGACGCGGCCGAAGGTGGGGTTAGTGATTGGGGTGAAGTCGTAACAAGGTAGCCGTAGGAGAACCTGCGGCTGGATCACCTCCTTTCTAAGGAGAAAAGGAACAGGACACTGTTCCATAAATTCATGAATTTTCATGGATTATTGATGGTTTGTTCAATGTTCAAGAGTTAGTAGCAATTTTTATTCTGTTTAATTTTGAAGGATCAGGTTATTCAATATTCTTCAAAATTGTTCCTTGAAAATTGCACAGTAAGAAAAAAGAGAAGTCGAAAGACTTCATGAAAGTAAAGTAAAGCTGAGGTTAATGAAATAACCTTTGTAGATATATGTGGAAAATTAATAGTAGCAAGCAGTTCGAGGAAAGGCTTGAGCGAGGAGCGGAGCTTACTTGTGTAAGTGAGCACCACAGCGAAAGACTTGACGATGAAATGCGAAGCTAATATGGATTTTCTTTAGGTCAAGCTACAAAGGGCGCATGGTGAATGCCTTGGCACCAGGAGCCGACGAAGGACGTGATAAGCTACGATAAGCTTCGGGTAGACGCAAATAGTCTGAGAACCGAAGATTTCCGAATGGGGAAACCCACAGTGGAAGCACTGAACTGTAAACTGAATTCATAGGTTTATAGAGGTAAACCCGGGGAACTGAAACATCTAAGTACCCGGAGGAAGAGAAAGAAAAATCGATTTTCCAAGTAGCGGCGAGCGAAAGGGAAAGAGCCTAAACCAGGAACTTGTTTCTGGGGTTCGGGCAGACAGAGAGAACAATAGGTTAAGTGAAGAGAGCTGGAAGGCTCCGCCATAGAAGGTAAAAGCCCTGTAGGTGAAAGCTGAAAAAGTTCCAGTCTGTACCAGAGTACCACGAGACACGAGAAACCTTGTGGGAAAGAGGGAGGACCACCTCCTAAGGCTAAATACTACCTGGTGACCGATAGAGAAGAAGTACCGTGAGGGAAAGGTGAAAAGAACCCCGGAAGGGGAGTGAAAGAGAACCTGAAACCGTGTGTCCACAACCGATCGAAGCACTTTAACGTGCGACGATGTGCTTTTTGTAGAACGAGCCAGCGAGTTACGGTATGCAGCAAGGTTAAGCACTTAAGGTGCGGAGCCGAAGGGAAACCGAGTCTTAAAAGGGCGTCTAGTTGCATGCAGTAGACCCGAAACCGGGTGACCTATCCATGGCCAGGTTGAAGCGGAAGTAAAATTCCGTGGAGGACCGAACCACGTTGGTGTTGAAAAACCATGGGATGAGCTGTGGATAGCGGAGAAATTCCAATCGAACTCGGAGATAGCTGGTTCTCCTCGAAATAGCTTTAGGGCTAGCGTCGTGAATGAGTAGTGGAGGTAGAGCACTGAATGGGCTAGGGGCTGACAACAGTTACTGAACCCTATCAAACTCCGAATGCCATATACTTGAATCACGGCAGTCAGACCGGGAATGATAAGATCCTCGGTCAAAAGGGAAAGAGCCCAGATCATCAGCTAAGGTCCCAAAGTGTAAGTTAAGTGGAAAAGGATGTGGGATTTCGAAGACAACTAGGATGTTGGCTCAGAAGCAGCCACACATTCAAAGAGTGCGTAACAGCTCACTAGTCGAGAGATCCTGCGCCGAAGATGTCCGGGGCTAAAACTTACCACCGAAGCTATGGACCCGAAAGGGTGGTAGAGGAGCATCCTGTACGGATAGAAGCAGTACCGTAAGGAGCTGTGGACTGTACAGGAGAGAGTATGCTGGCATAAGTAGCGAGAAATAAGTGAGAATCTTATTGGTCGAAGACCTAAGGTTTCCTGGGAAAGGTTCGTCCGCCCAGGGTTAGTCGGGACCTAAGCCGAGGCCGAAAGGCGTAGGCGATGGACAATCGGTTGATATTCCGATACCGCAAACTGGCGTTTGACAGAAGGGATGACGCAGAAGGATAGGATGTGCACACTACTGGATGTGTGTCTAAGCACTGAGGCAGGCCGGGGAGGAAAACCCATCCGGTCAATGCTGAGGTGTTACAGGGATCCAATTAAGGAGAAGTATCCGATTTCACACTGCCAAGAAAAGTCTCTATGGAGCAAGTTTGTGCCCGTACCGCAAACCGACACAGGTAGGTGAGGAGAGAATCCTAAGACCATCGGAAGAATTGTTGTTAAGGAACTAGGCAAATTAACTCCGTAACTTAGGGATAAGGAGTGCCCCGAAAGGGGCCGCAGAGAATAGGCTCAAGCAACTGTTTATCAAAAACACAGGTCTCTGCTAAAGCGAAAGCTGAAGTATAGGGGCTGACGCCTGCCCGGTGCTGGAAGGTTAAGGGGAATACTAAGCGCAAGCGAAGGTATGAACTTAAGCCCCAGTAAACGGCGGCCGTAACTATAACGGTCCTAAGGTAGCGAAATTCCTTGTCGGGTAAGTTCCGACCCGCACGAATGGCGTAATGATTTGAGCACTGTCTCGACAACAAATCCGGCGAAATTGTAGTGCAAGTGAAGATGCTTGCTACCCGCGATTGGACGGAAAGACCCCGTAGAGCTTTACTGCAGTTTAGCATTGAGTTTCGGTATTGTCTGTACAGGATAGGTGGGAGGCATGGAAACCGGGGCGCCAGCCCTGGCGGAGCCAACGTTGGGATACCACCCTGACAGTACTGGAATTCTAACCGGCGGCCATGAAACTGGTCACGGGACATTGTTAGGCAGGCAGTTTGACTGGGGCGGTCGCCTCCTAAAAAGTAACGGAGGCGCCCAAAGGTTCCCTCAGAAGGGTCGGAAATCCTTCGAAGAGTGCAAAGGCAGAAGGGAGCCTGACTGCGACACATACAGGTGGAGCAGGGACGAAAGTCGGGCTTAGTGATCCGGTGGTACCTCGTGGGAGGGCCATCGCTCAACGGATAAAAGCTACCTCGGGGATAACAGGCTGATCTCCCCCAAGAGTTCACATCGACGGGGAGGTTTGGCACCTCGATGTCGGCTCGTCGCATCCTGGGGCTGAAGTAGGTCCCAAGGGTTGGGCTGTTCGCCCATTAAAGCGGCACGCGAGCTGGGTTCAGAACGTCGTGAGACAGTTCGGTCCCTATCCGTCGCGGGCGTAGGAAATTTGAGAGGAGCTGTCCTTAGTACGAGAGGACCGGGATGGACTGACCTCTGGTGTACCAGTTGTTCCGCCAGGAGCATGGCTGGGTAGCTATGTCGGGAAGGGATAAACGCTGAAAGCATCTAAGCGTGAAGCCCACCTCAAGATTAGATTTCCCACAGCGTAAGCTGGTAAGACCCCTCGGAGAACACGAGGTTGATAGGTCAGGGGTGTAAGCATGGCAACATGTTCAGCTGACTGATACTAATAGGTCGAGGGCTTGACCAAACATTCATCTTACTGTGCAATTTTCAGGGAACAGAGCAGTATTCCATATGGAATACACATGTTTTCAATATTTGCTGTAGAGTTTACAGTAAATAAATTATTAGCAGCGAATAGATCAAGGAAAAGCTTGAAGGAGGAGCGGAATTTACTTACGTAAATGAGCACCGCAGTGAGAACTTTGACGCAGAGATATGAAGCTGATAATGATTTATGTCAAATATCTGGTGGTTATGACGTGAAGGTAACACCCCTTCCCATTCTGAACAGGATGGTTAAGCTTCATTGTGCCGAGAGTACTGCAGGGGAAGCCCTGTGGCAGGGTAGGTTGCTGCCGGGTTTAAATAAATTGTTCCGTGGTAGCTCAATGGTTGAGCATTCGGCTGTTAACCGAAGGGTTGGAGGTTCGAGCCCTCTCCACGGAGCCATTTTTATTTTTTGCCAGATAAATATGCGAAATAAAAGTCAGACCTTGATTGGAGCTGACTTTTTATTTTTTTCTTGAAGATAAGATCAATACAGTACTTATTATACATATACCGCCTATGATATCAAATACTCCAAATGGTATGTTGAGCCATGCTATGGAAACAATTGTTGAGGACAGAGGTTCGATGCAGGACAATAAACTTGTTTCTGACGGGCTTATATAGTTTGTACTTGCCAGAAACCAATAAAATGCAATCAACGTTGCGAATATAATTATAAAGCCGATTCCGAGTATTGTACTGAAAGTATAACTGCCCTGAATTTTCCAGATTGGATGTATAAAGGAAAAAATCAGTCCACCTATGAACATTCCCCATCCGAGTACTATATCACAGCCCCATTTGCTTATAATGTAATGAGGCTGCAATACATAAAATGCAGCGGCAAAAGCTGACAGTATTCCCCAGAATAATGCCAGGTTTGAAATGGAGAGGGCGTGGATATTGCCCTTGGTTACTATTAGGAATGTGCCTAATAGTGCAAGTACAATTGATGCACATTCCCGTGAACTTGGAGGTTTTTTAGTGGATATTACCAGATAAAGGACGATTATTACTGGATTTAAGTATTGAAGTATGGTTGCTGTAGCCGCATTACAGTATTTAATAGTTGCAAAATATCCATATTGTGTACCTATCATTCCAAATAGACCAAATAAAATGAGATTTCTACGCCCGTATTTTGATTTCCATATATCAAATATCTTTTTACCTTTCTTAATATACAGAAATATCAGCAATATTATACTGGCTGACAGAAGCCTTGTTTCTGACAGCCACTCGGGGCTTATTCCCTTATAGCTGAAGAGGAATTGGGCTGTCGGGCCGGATATACCCCACAACATTGAAGAGATTACTGCAAGATATATTCCTTTTGATCTGGAATTAGATTTTAATACAAGTTCACTGTTCATTTTTTATCCTCGCAATTCTGTTGTCTTATTAATTTTATAAACAGATAATATTATACCAGTTAATAGCACTTAATCAATCATAATTTTTACACGTAAAAAAGTATTTGCTTAAAAAACTGCTGTAAAGATGTTATTATGTAGTTAGAATAATTATATTTTAATTTTTAATTACTGATTATCGGGGTGATTCTTTGAAGGTAAAGGATATTATGAATAGAAAAGTGAGTATTTTGAAACCCTTTGTTTATAATAGAAATACTTTAATCCATGATATTGGAAATTTCTTGTCAAGCAAGCATGATAGATATTTTCCCGTGATTGATGGTAAGGGCAAATTTCTTGGAATTACTGATATATACAATTTAAACAACGTTTTAAAGGAAGATAAAAATTTTAGTGCTGCAAAGGTGGATGTGTTAAATTATAAAGATACTTTATTTAAATATAAAATTTCTATTGCCGATGATTATCTAAACAAATATCGTTTTATTTATGTTGTAGATGCGGTTGGAAAGCTTGTAGGATTTATTTCCTGTGAACTTGTAAGACTTGTAAAAAATGAAAATGCATTATATATGTTTCTGGCAGCTATAGACCAGATTCATGACGGGATTGTAATAGTTGATAAAAATTCCAAGATAATATATGTTAATGAAGCTTATTCAAGAATTTTGAAGGTATGTAAATATAGAGTGCTGAATAAATTTGTGAAGGAAATAGAGCCCGGGGCTGTTATTCTGAAAAGCCTTGAGGAAGGAAAACCTAAAATAAACACTTTGGTTAAAGTTAAAAGTATAGGTAAAGAAATCATAGTTAATATAAATCCCATATTTATGGATGGAAAGCTTTTTGGTGCAATATCTGTTTTTAAAGATATTACAGAGGTATCCATATTGAACAGGGAATTGAAAAATGTAAGGAAGTTAACAGGAATTATCTATAATGATAGTATCAAAGCCCACAATAGTTTTCCGGAGAGTTTCTCCAATGTAATAGGAAGTGACAGGAAATTTGTGAAATGTTTGAAACTGGCCTCCATAGTGGCGCCTACAGACGCCACTGTATTGATTGAGGGCGAAAGCGGAGTTGGGAAAGAGGTGGTGGTAAATGCCATAGTGAATGCCAATAAGCAGAGGAAGACCCCTTTTATAAACATAAATTGTTCTGCTATTCCAGAGAGCCTGTTTGAAAGTGAATTGTTTGGATACTCGCAGGGATCGTTTACTGGTGCACAAAAAGGTGGCAAGGAGGGCAAGTTTGAAATGGCTGACAAGGGAACTATATTTTTGGACGAAATAGGAGAAATGCCTCTTTTTATGCAGGCAAAGCTTCTTAGGGTGCTGCAATCAGGTGAAATTCAAAAAATTGGTTCCAATAATGTCAACAGAGTTGATGTAAGAATTATAGCCGCTACAAACAGAGATTTAAAATTAATGGTTGAAGAGGAAAAATTCAGGGAGGATCTTTATTTTAGATTGAATACATTTAAGATAAAAATACCTCCTCTTAGAGAAAGGGGAAAGGATATAATTATTCTCGCAAATCATTTCCTTAAGCTATATTGTAATAAGTACAATAAAAGATTGACATTGTCAAAAGACGTTATAAAAATTTTATTAAATAACAAGTGGTATGGAAATGTCAGACAACTTCAAAGTTGTATTGAATATTCGGTTATAATTTGCCAGGGAAATACTATAGAAGTTGGGAATCTACCGGATGAAATAAAAAGCTCCTCCCCAAGTAAAAACAGTGCTGCATATAAAAATGACAATTTGAAACACATTATATCAGGCATTGAAAAGGAGGAAATAATAAATGAATTGAGGAGATCAAATGGAAATAGGACATATGCCATGAAAAAGCTTGGAATGTGCAGGAGAACCTTTTATCGTAAGTTGAAGATATATGGCATTGATCCCAATGTGTATACTAGATGATTTGTATACTTTGTATATAATCGTATACAAAGTATACATCGGATGTGGAACAGGAAAATCTAAAATACTGATTTTATAGTGCCTTGAAGAAGGCACTATTTTTTGGCATGGAATATGCTGTTTATATAATTGCTGGATAAATAACATATTTTATGAAGAAGGTGGATTTATGAAGACAATAAGAATTGGAGGAGCCCAGGGATTCTGGGGGGATTTGAATGATGCTCCTATTGAAATGGCTCAGAAAGATAATGTGGATTATATATCCTGTGATTATTTGGCGGAGCTTACCTTATCTATAATGCAGAGACAGAAGGAACGTCATCCTGAAGCAGGATATGCCAGAGATTTTATAAAGGCACTAAAAAAAATGCTTCCAATGGTTAAAGAAAAGGGAATAAAGGTTTTGACAAATGCAGGCGGAATGAATGTAAAATCTGCAGTTGAGGCAGCAAAACAGGCAGTCAAGGAATCGGGCCATAATTTAAAAATAGGACATGTACTTGGTGATGATGTTATGGATATAATACCCGATCTGAGGAAACAGGGCATATCAATGAACAATATGGATACGGGAGAATCCATAGATACAATTCTGCCTCATATGGTAAATGCAAACGTATACTATGGTTCGGAACCAATAGTGGAGTGCCTGGAAGGTGGAGCAGATATAATAATCGTGGGGCGTTCTACAGATACGGCTCTATTTCTGGCACCGCTTGAATATGAGCTTGGTTGGAAAGATGGAGATTGGGATTCTCTTGCTACTGGTATTTTGACGGGTCATCTTTCGGAGTGTGGAGCTCAGGCAACTGGAGGAAATTATGACTATGACTGGAGAAATGTTCCCCATCCGGAGGATCTGGGATACCCTATAGCCGAGATAAGTGAGCCTGGAAGGATAGTAATGACCAAGACAAAGGATACAGGAGGACTTGTAACTGTCGAATCCATAGAAGAACAGTTATTCTATGAGATACATGATCCAAAAAAATATTTGACACCGGATGTTGTTGCAGATTTTAGCGGAATAAATTTAAAACAGATAGGAAAGGACAGGGTTTTAGTTGAAGGTGTTAAAGGTCATAAAAGACCTGATACATTGAAACTTTGCGTTGGATATACTGAAGGATACAGAAATGTAGCTTATCTGCCTTTCAGCTGGCCTGATGCACTTGACAAGGCAAAGAGGGCTGCACAGATACTTGACGACAGGCTTACAAACAAAGGACTTGATGCCATAGAAAAGAGAATTGAGTTTGTTGGACTTAATTCCCTTCATGGACCACTTGCAGAAGAAATAAAGCAGGAACTCAATGAAGTTGTACTTAGAATAGCCATAAAAACAAAGGCAAAAGAAGAAGCTGATAAATTGACTCCTGAAATTGCTCCGTTTATTCTAAATGGACCGCCGGCATCCTGTTTCTTTGGAGGTAGAACCAGGGCTGCAGAAGTGTTCGCATTGTGGCCTACTCTTATTCCCAGGGATGCAGTTAAGCTTGAAGCATATGTAGAGGAGGTAAAATAGTATGATAGTTAAATTGAAGGATATAGCCCACGGAAGATCAGGAGATAAAAGTGATACGGAAAATGTGTGTATATTTGCGAGAGATCCGAAATACTATGATGCCATGAAAAGGCAGCTTACACCTGAAGCTGTAAAAGAGCACTACAAGGGTATTGTAAAAGGCGATGTAATAAGATACGATATTCCGCAGCTTTATGGGTTTAATTTTGTACTCCATCATGCACTGGATGGAGGGGCAACGCGTTCACTTAGATTGGATACACTTGGAAAGTGCATGGAAGCGGCACTTTTGAGATTTGAAATTGATTTGGATAAATAAGATTAATATTAAAGGAGATGGAAAATATGAAAACAAGTAGTTATTCAGGGTTCTACAAGCTTTCACCGGAAAACAGGTTGAAGGAGGTTGGTGAACTTACAGGTTTGTCAGAGGAGGAGCAAAAAGTAATAAAAGAACCGGGTGCTCTTGATATAGACAAGTCAGATCACATGATTGAAAATGTAGTAGGTACTTTTCAACTTCCAATGGGAGTTGCTCTCAATTTTATTGTAAATGGCAAAGATTATATTATACCCATGGTAACTGAAGAGCCGTCTGTAGTTGCTGCCGCAAGTAATGCAGCTAAAATGGCAAGAGAAACAGGAGGATTTTTTGCAAGCAATACAGGCTCCATCATGATTGCACAAATTCAGATTATTGATGTTAAAGACCCTAATTATGCGAAAATTAAGATCTACGAAAACAAAGATGAAATTATTAAAATCTGCAATGACAAAGATCCAGTTCTAGTTAAATTTGGTGGTGGCGTTCAGGATATTGAAGTGAGGGTAATTGAATCCAGTGAGGGAGAAATGGTTGTAGTTCATCTTGAGGTTAATACGTTGGATGCAATGGGTGCCAATGCTGTCAATACCATGGCTGAGGCTGTGGCTCCTTTTATTGAGAAAGTTACAGGAGGAAAAATATATTTAAGGATTTTATCCAATTTAGCAATACACAGACTTGCACGTTCAAGAGTAACTATTGACAAGGCGACGTTGGGAGGAGAGGAAGTTGTTGATAAAATAGTTACAGCATATGCTTTTGCTGATGCCGATCCATACAGGGCGGCAACTCACAATAAAGGAATTATGAATGGAATAAGTGCAGTAGTTATGGCTACAGGAAATGATACGAGAGCTATAGAATCCGGAGCTCATGCCTATGCTTCCCGTTCAGGACAATATAGATCATTAACGACATGGGAAAAGAATGAAGATGGCGATCTGTCAGGTACAATTGAGATTCCTATGGCGGTTGGTCTTGTAGGAGGGGCTACGAAAATTCATCCAGCAGCACAGGTGGCAGTAAAGATGCTTGGAGTTAAAAGTGCCGTGGAACTTGGAGAAATTATTGCTTCTGTAGGATTGGCACAAAATCTTGCAGCAATCAAGGCACTAGCTACAGAGGGTATTCAGAGAGGACACATGTCACTTCACGCGAGAAATATTGCTTCTGTTGCAGGTGCAAAAGGTGAATTACTAGAAAAGATCGTAAAAAAGATGGTAGAGGAGAAAAAGGTAAGATTGGAGTATGCTCAGGAACTGGTAAAAAAATATTCCGGCTCAAAGTAACATAGTATTGTATATCAAATGTCTTGTATAAGTGAAGTATTTTACTTATACAAGATAACATTATTAAATTGATATGGAGGTTGATTTAATTATGGAAAAGAAAATCTATGCAGATATATGGGGAGATACAGTAAATGTTAGGCATCTCTTATTTGCAATTGTTATTGGAATAGCCATTAGTCTGCCATCTTTTATTTTTAGCTTGAAGCTTATTCAATTGAATTTTCCAGATATAGCGTTGAAGCTGTGTAAAGCCTATGCCCTGTTGATCGGTATGCTCGCTTCTCTATTAAGTGCATTTATATCGGCTAGATTATTTAAACCAAAACGTATTCTACAGGAAAAAAATTTTTCAGAAGAAGACAGAAATCTGGTGTTGAAAGAGATTGACGTAGATTTGGATAAAGAAAGAGAAGAATTAAAGACAGTAGAAAAAGAAATTGTAGAAGAGATGAAAAATCTTAAATTGTATGAACTCTTTGCTGGAGAAAACGATGATAAATAACAGAGGGGAGATGGTAAATTATGGATGTATTACTTTTGCATAATATATTATGGGGTGTTGGGAGTGCTATTCTCGGCAGTGTTATTTTTTCATTTATAGGGCTTATATCTGGAACTGATGAAACTGCTACAGTAGCGCCGTTAACTTTGTTGATTATTTTACTTGGGTTTCCACCTGTAGCCATATTCTCATTTTTTATTGGGGGAGCTGTTTCCAAACATATGACGCATGCAATTCCGACAGCTCTAATGGGTGTTCCGGGAGATACCATGGCTGTTCCACTTTTGGAATATGCAAATGTTCTAAGACGGTTGGGTGTTCCCCATATTGCCCTGCGAAAAATGATCTCTGGAGCAATTCTTGGAGCAATTATTGCCCTGCCTATTTCAATTGGATTTGCAACACTGCTTGCTCCATTTTCACATATAGTGGAAGTATGGGCGCCTATTATTTTTACAGTTGCAGCAATTATAATTGCTTATACATCTAAAGGCAAGTGGGCCAGCGTATTTGTGTTGATACCATTTGCCGTGTTTCTTCAAGGCGTAATCAAATTGGCCAGTGCTGGACATCAAAGCATCTCCATAGGAATATTTCTTGGTATTGCTATTGGGCCGATGTTTGCAGACATAATTACTCTTTTATCTCCAGTGACTCATGGTTCTATTCTTAAAAGTTCACCAAAAGAATTTTGGCTGGCTCCAGAATTAAAAACATGGAAAGGTTATTTTCCCAATCCACTAAAAATGCTTACACGTGGACAAACTAAGTATACTCTGATAGGTGCTGGCATATCTGCACTTACTTTTACATTCAGTCCTGTAGGTATGACAGTAATGATTGGAGAAATAGTGGCATCCAAAGTTAAAAGTTTATATCAACGACTTACAACTTGTCTGAGTGTGATGAATGCAGTAACTGAAGCAACTTATATAGCTGAGACGTTAATACCCTTGGTAGCCTTTGGAATACCACTTAGTCCTGTAGGACTTGGACCGGCAGGGCCTTTGTTCAATGCACCGCCTGTATTTTCCAGCCAGCCTGTTCACAATCTGCACAATATGATGACATCAGGGGAATTCGCACTTTATGGACTAATGGGAATTATAGTAGCTTACATCATAGCCTATCCGCTATCTATGAATTATGCCAGAAAAGCCAGTGTATGGGTTTTGAAATATGTCAGCCAGGAAGCTATAATTTGTATGTTCGTTGGATTGATAACGGTTTTATCTTTCTATGAAGCTGGTTTTGTTGGAATTGGAATTTCATTGACAATTGGTATCTTTGGTGGCATATTAAATAGATTTTTTGGCGTGCATACTGGAGTACAGTATATGACTTTCTATGCATCCAGCTGGATAGTACTTAAACTCTTTGGAATTTAATTTTAGTTGAGTTGATGGAGGCTATTAAATATGAAAAAGGTGAGGATAGGCTCAGGTGCAGGTTTTGCAGGGGATAGAATAGAACCTGCCGTAGAAATTATGGAAAAGGGAAATTTAGATTATATCATATTCGAATGCCTGGCGGAAAGGACAATAGCAATTGACCAGCAGCAGAAATTAATTGATAAGGATAAAGGTTACAATGAATTTCTTGAGTATCGTATGAGAAAAATACTGCCACTATGTTATGAAAAGAAAGTAAAAGTAATAACCAATATGGGTGCTGCAAATCCTGTATCTGCAGTCAAGATAGTGAAAAAAACTGCATTGGAGATAGGAATAAAAGGTTTGAAAATAGCGTCAGTATTGGGAGACGATATTTTAGAACATATAGATGAATATATGAGCTGTAGAATACTTGAAACTGGTAAAAAGCTGAATTCCATAAGGTCAAATATAATCTCGGCAAATGCATATATAGGTGTACAAGGTATAATAGAAGCTCTGGAAAATGGAGCTGATATTGTAGTAACTGGAAGAGTAGCAGATCCATCTTTGACTTTGGCACCCTTGATGTTTGAATTTGGATGGGATGAAAATGATTATGAATTGTTAGGGAAAGGTACTTTAGCCGGACATCTATTGGAATGTGCAGGTCAGGTGACAGGAGGATATTTTGCAGATCCAGGATATAAGGAGGTACCCGATCTGTGGAATTTAGGATTCCCAATAGCAGAGATAACTGAAAATGGAGATATAACTGTAACAAAGCTTGAAGATACGGGAGGAATAGTTAACCAGCATACTTGTAAAGAGCAGGCAATATATGAAATCCATGATCCGGCAAATTATTTTACACCTGATGTTACAGCCGATTTTTCAAAAATAACCATTGAAGAAACTGGAGTAAACAGAGTACTGATAAAAGGAGCTTCAGGAAAAGAAAAAAATGGTTTGTTTAAGGTAAGTATAGGTTATAAAGATTGTTATGTAGGTGAAGGAGAAATAAGTTATGGAGGTTCAGGTGCATATGAAAGGGCAGATTTGGCAGGAAAAATAATTAGAAAAAGATTGGAATATATAAATTTGCCCATAGATGAATTGAAGGTGGATATTATAGGGGTTGATTCTCTTTATGGAAATTACTTAAGCCGAAAAATAAATGCCAGATGTGACTTTAAAGAGGTAAGACTTAGAGTTGCTGCAAGGACTTTAAAAAAAGAGAATGCAAAAACAATAGGAAATGAAGTTGAAGCACTCTATACCAATGGTCCGTCAGGAGGGGGAGGAGTGAGAAAATATGCTGATGAGATAATATCAATTGCATCAATACTTGTACCACGTAAAGATATAAAAATAAATGTTATTTATGAGAAGGTGTAGAAATGAAATTGAGGGATATTGCACACTCAAGAACGGGAGACAAAGGGAATATATCAAATATATCACTTATAGTGTATAAAAATGAGAACTATAAGCTAATTGAAGAGAAGGTAACTGCGGAAAAAGTCAAGGAGTGGTTTAGGGATATAGTAAATGGGGAAATAAAAAGATATGAACTTCCTAAAATAGGTGCTTTGAATTTTGTAATGTATGATGCATTGGGCGGAGGAGTCACAAGATCCCTGTCATTGGATAAGCATGGGAAAAGCTTGAGTTCGGTTTTGCTGGATATGAATATATAAATAAAAGATGAGTATAGAAAACCAATCTATACTCATCTTCAATTATTCTTTTATTCTTTCACTATCTTATGGCCATCACTTTTAAGAATGATATTTCCATCAACATCTGTCCTATATATTTGTATGTTTTTTTTCTTGAGTCTGTTTACTATTTTCTTTGTAGGGTGGCCGTATTTGTTGTTTTTACCGCAGCTTATTATTGCTATTGTTGGATTTACCCTGTTGAGAAATTCCTGTGAAGTAGAGCTTGAACTGCCGTGATGTCCTACCTTCAATACGTCAGCTGAAATATCATAGTTTCTATCCAGCATTTCCTGTTCGCTTTCTTTCTCAGCATCTCCTGTAAAGAGAAATTTTGTATTTCCATAGGTTATTTTCAACACTACTGAATAGTTGTTGGTATCGGGATAACTGCTGCTGTTTGGGGCCATTATTTCGGCTGAAACATTATCCCCCATTTCCAATTTTGAACCGGGTTTTGGCAAAGTTATTTTAATGTCCTTGTTTCTCAATGCCTGTACCATATTTTCAAATGTCTTTGTGTTTGAGATTTTTTTAGGTGCTATAAATGTATCAACGTCATATTTTTTTATTACATCACTCATCCCTCCTATATGGTCTTCATCAGGATGGGTTGCTATTACATAGTCAAGCTTTTTTATATCCTGTCTGTCCAAATATGACATGAATTTACTTCTGCTGCTGTTTGGGCCTGCATCTATCAGAAGATTTTTACCGTTTACCTGTATCAGTTCACTGTCGCCCTGACCTACATCTATGTAGCTTACTCTAAGTCCGTTATAGGATGTGTTTTCAGAATCTGTAATCGTACATCCTGACAAACATAGTAAGAATGTCAATATAAACGAGAATAAGATATAATATTTTTTCATATGTTTCAACTGATATATCACCACCTGTATATATTTGTTAATTGTTCAGGGCCTCTGATATTTTTTCTTTTATGGTTCCAGCAAGATTATCCCTCTGTTCTTTTGACAAGTTTTCTGTATAAATTGGATCACATATAGTAAAGTCTACAGTTCCCGGTCTTAAATTTTCATGTGGATTGCCTTCTCTTAATTTATAACTGCCGTTTATGGCTATTGGGACAATTGGAACCATTGATTTCAATGCAAGTTTAAAGCTGCCTTTCTTGAATTCTCCCATCTTTGAACCACGGCTTCTTGTGCCTTCTGGAAATATGATCATACTGTGGCCGTTTTTTAAAATATTGATGCCTTCATTTATGGATTTTATTGATTCCCGTATATTGTTTCTATCCATAAATACGCATTTGATTTGTTCCATCCAGTAACTTATTATTCCAACCTTTTTTATTTCTTTTTTTGCAATAAACCCAACTGACCTGTTTACAGATGCAATTATTATTGGAATATCAAGGAATCCCTGATGATTCGACACAAATAGACAGGACTGACCGGGAATTTTTTCAATTCCATTTATATTAACTTTTATGCCCATGGCTTTTATAATAAAGTCAGCCCAGTCTTTTACACATTTATATATATATAATTGAATTTCTTCCTCTCTCCCAGTTTTTTTAAGTCTTTCCAGTTTCATTTTTTTGAATAGGGAATATAGCATATACAATACAAGAAGAAAATAAAGTAAAATGCTTCTTAACATGATAATGATGCCTCCTGTAATCATTTTTATCGACTATCCCATTATATCATATATGAATGTCAATGCTATAAAATAATTGTATGGAAAAGTCCAATATCTCCTGATGTAATCCTTTAAATAAACTAAATGAAAGTTTAAATAAGAAAAAATCATAAATAAGAAAATTTTATTTGCTTATAACTATTAAAAATGATACAATATAATCATTAATTCTCACAAGTGACCCTTGTATATGCTGAATTTTACAAGGGTTAACTGGAGTGGACGCAATATATTTGTACATAGCTGAAAAAAAGCATGAGATTTATAAATTGAAATATCTATTGCAATTTAATTCAGAATTAGCTTATTTTCTATAGGGCCAATATGAAAGGGAGATGGTTTTTAATGTATGATTATAAGTTGGAAAATATAAAAGAACCTAATTTATATAAAGATATATTTCCATATGATGAAATTCCTAAGATAGTTTTCAATGGTATACAGCTTCCTATGAATATACCTGAGAACATCTGGATTACAGATACGACTTTCAGAGATGGGCAGCAATCCATGGAGCCATTTACTTTGGAGGAAATAGTCAATATATACGATTATCTCCATGAATTGGACAATAATTCAGGAATAATAAGGCAGAGTGAGTTTTTTCTGTACAGTGAAAAGGACAGGAAAGCTGCGGAAGTCTGTATGGAAAGAGGATATGAGTTTCCTGAAATAACTTCATGGATAAGAGCCAACAAGGAAGATTTCAAGCTTGTAAGGGATATGGGTATAAAAGAAACAGGAATGCTTATGTCATGCTCTGATTATCATATATTTAAAAAATTGAGAAAGACAAGGGAAGAAACTGTAGATATGTATCTTTCTGTTGTGGAAGAAGCGTTGAACAATGGAATCAGGCCAAGGTGCCACCTGGAGGATATAACAAGGGCGGATTTTTATGGATTTGTAGTTCCGCTTGTAAATAAATTAATGGATATGTCGCATGAATCTGGTATCCCCATAAAAATAAGATTATGTGATACCCTTGGAGTTGGAGTTTCATATGGACAAACAGAAGTTCCTAGAAGCGTACAGGGACTTGTGCATGGACTTAGGACAATATGTGGTATTCCGGAGGAGTGCATGGAATGGCACGGGCACAATGACTTTTATGCGGCTGTAGACAATTCAACTACTGCATGGCTTTATGGAGTGGCATCCATAAACAGCACTCTGTTTGGAATTGGTGAAAGAACTGGAAACTGTCCTCTCGAAGCCATGATATTCCAATATGCGCAAATCAAAGGGAATACAAGGAGCATGAAGCTTGAAGTTATAACGGAAATAGCAAATTATTTTAAAAATCAACTTGGATATGATATTCCACCAAAGACACCTTTTGTAGGAAGCCAGTTCAATGTTACAAAAGCCGGTATACATGCAGACGGGATGCTCAAGGACAAGGAGATTTACAATGCATTTGACACAGACAAGATACTCGCAAGGCCGGTTGTAATTGAAATAAATCAGTATTCAGGACTTGCCGGTATAGCAGCATGGATTAATACCTACTATAAATTGAAGGATGAAGACAAGGTAGAAAAAAAAGACCCTAGAGTTGTAGAAATAAAGAGGTGGGTAGATGATCAGTATAAAATGGGAAGAACCAATATAATAAGAAACAGTGAAATGGAGCTTCTTGTGAAAAAGTTGATGCCTGAGGTACTTGAAAAAAGGGAAGAGAGAGCATGTTGACTAAAATGAATTGTTTGGAGGCATTGGAATGAGACAAAAAGTTACCCTTATTAAGGGGGATGGAATAGGGCCTGAAGTTTGTATGGCAGCCAAAAGGGTCATAGATAAGAGCGGAGCTGATATTGACTGGGAGATCTTTGAAGCTGGAGCTGCCGTAATTGAAAAGTACGGTACGCCAATACCGGATCATATAATAAATAGCATAAGAAAAAACGGAGTAGCCCTTAAGGGGCCGGTTACCACACCTGTTGGGAAAGGCTTCAGAAGTGTAAATGTAACCCTCAGGAAGCAGTTAAACCTGTATGCAAATATAAGACCTATAAAAACCTATGCTGGTGTAAAATCCAGATATGAAAATGTAGATCTTGTTATTTTTAGAGAGAATACAGAGGATTTATATGCCGGCATCGAGCATATGGTAAGTGATGAGATAGCCGAGAGTATAAAGATAATATCAAAAAATGCAAGTAGAAAGATAGTAAAAGCCGCATTTGATTATGCAGTTAAAAATGGAAGGAAAAAGGTTACTGCTGTTCATAAGGCAAATATAATGAAACTTTCGGATGGCCTGTTTCTTAAAACTGCACAGGAAGTGGCCAAAGAGTATGAAGGCATTGAATTTGAAAGTGTGATAGTAGATGCAATGAGCATGAAACTTGTACTTAATCCTGAAAATTATGATGTTCTTGTAATGCCGAATTTATATGGTGATATCTTATCCGATATGGCATCGGGACTCATAGGCGGACTAGGACTGGTTCCTGGAGCAAATGTAGGTGAGGATACAGCAGTATTTGAAGCTGCACATGGATCTGCACCTGATATTGCAGGTAAAAATAAAGCCAATCCTACGGCTATAATACTTTCATCAATCATGATGCTTAGATATCTTGGAGAAAACATCCCGGCGGATAGGATAGAGAATGCAGTTGAGGCCGTGCTTAAAGATGGAAAGTACCTGACCTGTGATCTTGGCGGAAATTCTACTACCGATGAATTTACAGATGCAATAATTTCAAAATTGGATTTCAATTAAATAAAGGTGACGAATGCAGAACTACCATACAGCAGGTAGTTCTGCAGTTTTTTACACCAGAATTAGAGCTTGTTCAAGTCATATGGTGTTTCCTGATATACGTAATAGTTGAGCCAATTTAAAAATAGTAAATTGGCATGTCCTTTCCACATGGACAGTGGAGCTTTTTTTGTATCATCATCAGGAAAATAATTTTTTGGAATTTCTATAGGAAGGTTGCTTGCCTTGTCCCTTTCATATTCCTGCTTCAATGTCAGGGTATCATATTCGGAATGTCCCATGACAAAGATATCGCGGCCGCCCTTTGTAGCTGCTATATAGATTCCTGCTTCTTCTGATTCTGAGAGTATTTCAAGTTCAGGAACACTTTGAATATCCTCTCTTTTTATAGTTGTATGCCTCGAATGAGGGGCATAAAACAGATCATCAAAACCCCTTAATAGTTTTACATTCTTCCTGGTGATGGTATGTGGAAACACTCCAAACAACTTTTTGTCCAATGGATATTTTGGAATACCAAAATGATAGTAAAGACCGGCCTGAGCCCCCCAGCATATGTGGAAGGTTGAATAGACGTTTTTCAGGGACCAGTCCATTATTTCAGTGAGTTCATCCCAGTAATCTACATCTTCAAATTCCAACTTTTCTACAGGTGCTCCCGTTATTATCATCCCGTCAAATTTTCTGTGACGTATTTCGTCAAATGTCTCGTAATACTTGAAAAGATATTCTTCGGAAGTATTTTTTGACTTATGGGATTTTGGGTATACAAGGGTTATGTCCACTTGAAGCGGGGAATTGCCAAGAAGTCTGAGCAGTTGTGTTTCAGTGACAGTCTTGACGGGCATCAGATTCAATATTACTATATTGAGAGGACGTATATCCTGCTTGACTGCACGTTTTTCGTTCATTACAAATATATTTTCAGCTTTCAATATCTTGCAAGCTGGAAGACCATTAGGTATATTTATTGGCATAGAACTCATCCTTTACAAATATTGATTATGGACTAAAAAGGCCATTTTTCTACTAAGAAAAATGGCCTGTAATATCGAACTATTTTTCTTATCTTTCAGAAAAAATCTGTAGGAATTAACACCATGCATTCAAATGAAAAATGCTGGTTGTCGGGCATCATTGGGCCTATCCCTTAGCCACTCTCGATAAGATTTTTAATTGGTTTAATGAATATGATATACTAAAAACTTAATTCTGTCAAGAAGATCAAAAATTAGAATTTTTGTATTGACAAGCATGCTGAAAAGTATTAGCATTAAATAAAATGTACTTTAACAATAATATACTGAGGTTCTTATCAAGAGTGGTGGAGGGACTGGCCCTGAGAAACCCGACAACCAGCATGTGCGTCATGCAAGGTGTTAATTCCTACAGAATCATGAAAATTCTGGAAGATAAGAAAAGAATGCTGTAATGTATCGATACAAACTTAGGCTGCTTTTCTTAATAAAAAGCGGCCTTTTTTGAACTAAATTTTTATGAGGAGAGAATTTATGAGCATAATAGATATATTCAATGACAAGGAATTTATACTTTCCTTTGAAGTTATACCATTTAAGAATAAAAGTAATTTCCCGAGCTTTGAAAACAGGATCAATAATTTGAGCAAAATGAATCCGGATTTTATAAGTGTAACTTATGGAGCTGCAGGAAGAAGTAAAAATGGATCCATGGAGACTGCACTTTATATAAAGAACAAATACAATATAGAGGTGCTGTCACATCTCACCTGCATAAATTCTACAGAGGAAGAAATAGAGAAATACATATCGGAGCTTGCTGATGGCGGAATAAATAATATACTTGCACTCAGAGGAGATATTGTCAGGAATTCCAATTCACAAATAAATAATAAATACAGATATGCAAAGGAACTTGTAAAATATATTTCAAGAAAGAGAGATATGTGTATTGCAGTTGCAGCATATCCCGAAGGACATGCGGAATCAAGTAATCTGGATGAAGATATTTTTCATCTGAAGGAGAAGGTGGACTGCGGGGCGGATTTTCTTATCACCCAGTTTTTCTTCAGCAATGACTATTTCTACACGTTCAGGGAAAAACTGGGCAAGATTGGGCTGGATATACCTCTGCTGGCAGGTATAATGCCGGTTGTTAAGGCAAGACAGGTTAAGAGCATGAGTCTGCTTGGCGGCGCAAGTTTGCCTAAAGAACTTTTGGCCATAATAGATAAATATGGGGAAAATGAAGAAGACTTCTTTAAAGCGGGAGTAGAATACAGCTTGAATCAAACACGCGATTTGGTGAAAAATGGAATAAAGGGTATTCACTTGTATACCATGAATGACTTGACTGCTGTGAACTACATAGTAGATAATTTGTATAATTGATAAAAAGGGGTGGCTATATGGATTTTAACGATTTGTTTAAAAGATTCGAGGATAAATTTATATTTTTTGACGGTGCTATGGGGACAATGCTTCAGAAAAGTGGACTTAAAGCCGGCGATCTTCCTGAAATATTGAACATAACAAATGGAAATACAATCAAGAAAATACATGAAGTCTACCTTGATTCTGGTGCAGATATTATAATAACAAATACTTTTGGGGCAAATGAATTGAAATACAGTGATTCTGAATATTCTTCAGATGAAGTGATAGAGGCCGGGGTTAGAGTTGCAAAAGCTGCTGTCAGGGGAAGAAAGGATAAATTCGTGGCACTTGACATGGGCCCTATAGGCCAGGTCATGGAGCCTACTGGGAACCTCACTTTTGAAACTGCCTATAAACTTTTTAAAAAACAGGTAGTCATAGGTGAAAGGGAAGGAGCCGATATAATACTGATTGAGACAATGATGGATATATATGAGACCAAGGCTGCCATACTTGCAGCAAAGGAAAACAGTTCCCTTCCGGTTTTTTGCACTATGACTTTTCAGGAAAACGCCAGAACTCTGATGGGGACAGATCCCAGAACCATGGTTTTTGTTCTGGAAGGTCTTGGGGTTGATGCACTTGGAGTCAATTGTTCGCTTGGACCAAAGGATCTTCAGCCCATAGTGGATGAAATTTTAAGGTACTCGTCTACTCCTGTCATGGTTCAGCCAAATGCCGGTCTGCCAAAATATGATGGGAAAGAAACCTATTATGATGTAAAAGCAGCTGAGTTTTCAGAACAAATGAAGATCATGGCAGAAAAAGGAGTAAGAATACTAGGAGGATGCTGCGGCACGGACCCTGAATTCATCAAGGCCACTATAGAACTGGTAAGCGGACTCAAGCCTTTATGTCCGGAGAAAAAAGAATTTACTGCAGTGACTTCAGGCAATCAAACTGTAATAATAGGTGGTAGAACAAGAATAATAGGTGAAAGAATAAATCCTACTGGAAAAGCCGCATATAAACAGGAACTTAGGGAGAAGAAGATAGGATATATCCAGAGAGAGGCCCTGTATCAGAAAGAAGAAGGCGCAGACATACTTGAACTGAATGTAGGACTTCCTGAAATAGATGAAGTTGAAATGATGAAAAAGGCTGTAAAGGCAATACAGCAGGTTTCATACCTCCCGGTAAGCATAGACAGTCCAAATCCCGACGCCCTTGAGGCCGGAGTGAGATTATACAGGGGCAAACCTCTCATAAATTCTGTAAATGGCAAGGAAAAAACCATGGAAGAGGTTTTCCCCATAGTAAAAAAATATGGAGGCTGTATTATAGCTCTCACTATCGACGAGGCAGGAATAGCAAATACGGCGGAAGAAAGGTTTGCAATTGCGGAAAAGATAGTAAAGAGAGCTGAAGAGTTTGGAATTTCACGTAAGGATATAATAGTTGACTGCCTCTCCCTTACTGCCTCTGCCCAGCAGAAGGAAGTCATGGAGACGGTAAGGGCGATAAGAATGGTGAAGGAAAAACTTGGTGTAAAGACAACACTCGGGGTAAGCAATGTATCTTATGGACTTCCAAATAGAAAACTTTTAAACAGGACATTTTTGCTTATGGCACTGGAAGCCGGTTTGGATCTGCCGATAATGAATCCCGGAGATGAAGGAATGAAGGATACTATAGCTGCATTTGAAGTACTTTCATACAGGGATGTGGACAGTAAGAATTTTATAGAAAAGTACAAGGATATGCCGAAGGAGTCAAATCAAAATAAAAAAAACAACGTTGTAGATAAAAGCAAGGATGGAAAACACCAGAAAGATAAAATAGACAAAAAGACTCTAAAGCAGATAATTATAGACGGCATGGAGGACGAAGCGATTCTGGCTACAAGTCAGCTTTTAAAGTTGAAAAAGCCTCTGGATATAGTAAACTTATATGTTATTCCGGCACTGGATGAAGTGGGGGCAAAGTATGAAGCAAAGGAAATTTTTCTGCCGCAGCTCATGCAGTCTGCAGAGACTGTAAAGAAGTCTTTCGAAGTCATAAAGAAGAGTATGGTTGAAAGCGGACAGAGCAATGTGGATAAGGGGAGAATAGTCCTGGCAACAGTCAAGGGAGATATACACGACATAGGTAAAAACATAGTGAAGGTGCTTCTGGAGAACTATGGGTTCAACGTAATAGATCTTGGGAAAGATGTGGACATTGAGAGAGTAGTTGATTGTGTAAAGCAAAACAATATAAGGGTTGTTGGATTGAGTGCACTTATGACTACCACGGTTATAAACATGAAAAAGACGATAGAAGCTCTTAGAAAAAGTAATCTGTGCTGCAAGGTCATAGTTGGTGGAGCAGTATTGAATCAGGAATATGCAGATATGATAGGAGCTGACTTTTATGCGCGGGACGCCAGAGACACGGTTAAAATAGCTGAAAAGATCTTTTCACAAAATGAACTGGAATTTGTTAAATAAAAAAATTTATATGGAATATCTGAGAAAAATGATATAAAATATGTTTATAAATACTCTAATTCATTTTAGGAGAAAATATCATGGAAAAAATTAATAAGAAAACAGGCAAATATGTTCCACATATAAATGGGACACTCAGAGGTCATATGATAAATCTACCTGATGTAATAAGGCAGACATCAGGAATAAAGGTATTTGGCAAGAGATTGAAATCTTTTGCCTTTACGACAGATGTGGCAGTTATAAAAAATATAAATGCAGATGCAGTTTTCGCTGTATATCCATTCACGCCTCAGTCCGTCATATCTGAAGCCCTTGTAGCAGCTTCAGATGTACCTGTTTTTTGCGGCGTAGGAGGCGGACTTACTACGGGGAAAAGAGTTATAAATCTGGCATTGAATGCAGAATTCACGGGAGCAATGGGAGTTGTTGTAAATAGTCCTACGTCAGATGAAATAATAAAAGCCATGAGCGATTCCATTGATATACCAATTGTTGTAACAGTAGTTTCCGAAAGGGACGACATACAGAAGAGAATAGATGCGGGTGTTTCAATTTTAAATGTATCTGCAGGTAGCAGTACACCTGAACTTGTTGGGAGTATAAGGAGACAATTTCCTGAGTTCCCTATAATGGCTACAGGCGGCAAGGATGAAAAATCAATAGAGAAAACTATAATGGCGGGTGCAAATGCTATTGTCTATACTCCGCCGTCCACATCTGAACTGTTTAAGGAGAGCATGGAAAGATATAGAAAAATGTAGATTATAAATCGGTGGGTAAATTATCCATCGGTTTATAATTATGCATAAAAATGAGTGAATATATAGTTGAATAAAATAAAAATGTTGCATATTTATAATATTATATGTATAATTATAATATAATATTAAGATAATACTTAAATGTGATGGGGGTCATTTTATGAAAGACAAAGTAGTATTAGCATATTCGGGCGGATTGGATACCTCGATTATAATTCCATGGCTCAAGGAGAATTATGATCTGGATGTAATAGCAGTTTGCATAGATGTAGGTCAGGGAGATGACTACGACAAAGTAAAGAAAAAAGCGTTGAAAACTGGAGCTTCAAAGATATATGTGGAAAATCTTACAGAGGAGTTTGTACAAGACTATCTTTTCAAGGCTGTTAAGGCACATTTGCTGTATGAAGATGAGTATATGCTTGGAACTTCTCTTGCAAGACCGCTGATGTCCAAAAAATTGGTGGAGATTGCCCATAAGGAAGGAGCAAAGTATATAGCACATGGATGTACGGGAAAAGGAAATGACCAGGTGCGCTTTGAAGTTGGAATAGCTTCTTTTGATCCTTCCATAAAGATAATTGCACCATGGAGAATCTGGAATATAAAATCAAGGGAGGATGCCATAGATTATGCCCATTCAAAAGGTGTGGAAGTTGCTGCAACCAAGAAAAAAATATATTCGGAGGATAAAAACCTATGGCATATAAGCCATGAAGGCGGAGATCTTGAAAATCCGATAAATGAACACAAAAGGGATATGTATTCCATGACGACTCCTGTGGAACAGGCAGAGGACAATCCTGAATATGTAGAAATATATTTTCAGCAGGGTGTGCCTAAAAAAGTAAATGGCAAGGAACTCTCACCTGTGGAACTTCTGACCGAATTGAATAAAATAGGCGGCAGAAATGGAGTAGGAGTAATTGATATAGTTGAAAACAGACTGGTTGGGATGAAGTCAAGGGGAGTCTATGAAACTCCTGGTGGGACTGTACTTTATGCAGCACATAGATGCCTTGAAAGACTTACAGTAGACAAGAGTACCTATCATTACAAACAGCTTGTATCACAGAAATATGGCGAACTGGTATATGACGGACTCTGGTTTACACCGCTCAGGGAAGCACTTGATGCTTTTGTGGAAGTTACCCAGAAAAATGTTACAGGTACGGTTAAGCTCAGGATATACAAGGGCAATATAATAAATGCCGGAATAGATGCTGAAAATGCACTCTATGATGAAGACATATCCTCATTTGGTGCAAGTGAGCTGTACAGTCACAAGGATGCAGAAGGATTCATCAAGATATTCAGCCTTCCAAGCAAGATAAAGGCCATATCGGATCAGAATAATCAGAAATAGGAAAGGAAATTTTTATGAAGTTATGGGGAGGAAGATTCAAAAAATCTGAAAGCAAGCTCATGGAGGATTTCAATAGTTCTCTAAGTTTTGACAGGACACTCTATAAAGAGGATATAACCGGAAGCATGGCCCATGTAAAGATGCTTGCCAGATGCGGTATATTGTCTGAAGAGGACAGGGACCTGATATTGAAGGGATTAAAATCCATACTTTCAGATATTGAAGATGATAAACTTAAAATAGAGGGTGACTATGAGGATATTCATAGTTTTGTGGAAAGCAATCTTATAGACAGAGTAGGGCAGGTAGGCAAGAAGCTCCATACTGCAAGAAGCAGAAATGATCAGGTAGCTCTGGACTTCAGGTTATATGCAAAAAACAAGGCTGGAGAAGTCATTGATGCAATTGTGAACCTTCAGAAAACCATGAAGGAACTTGGGGAAAAAAATAATTTCATAATGCCAGGATATACTCATCTTCAAAGGGCACAGGTAGTTACCTTCAAGCATCATATAATGGCTTATTACAGTATGCTTGGAAGAGATAGGAAGAGAGTGGAAAATGCTGTGGACCTACTGGATGAAAGCCCTCTTGGATGCTGCGCACTGGCCGGTACTACATATGATATAGACAGGAAGTTTACTGCAGGAGAACTCGGTTTCAAGAAACCTGTAAGCAATTTCCTTGACGGAGTTAGTGACAGGGATTACGCTCTGGAGCTCCTTTCATGTTTTTCAATCATGATGATGCACCTGAGCAGGTTGAGTGAAGAACTTATATTGTGGAGCAGCAGGGAATTTGGATTTGTAACCATAGATGACGAGTTTTCCACGGGAAGCAGTATAATGCCCCAGAAAAAGAATCCTGATGCAGCGGAACTTATAAGGGGCAAGACTGGAAGGGTATATGGAGATCTCATGTCCCTCCTGACGGTTATGAAAGGGATTCCGCTTGCCTACAACAAAGATATGCAGGAAGACAAGGAGCAGTTTTTTGATGCTGTGAAAACCGTATTGAGCTGTGCAAAGGTAATGGACGGGATGCTGTCTACTCTTAAAGTAAATAGTGATAAGATGTTCAATGCAGTAAAGACTGGATTTTTAAATGCAACCGAGGCCGCAGATTATCTTGTAAACAAAGGCATGGCTTTCAGGGATGCACACAAGGTAATAGGTGAAATAGTCCTTTACTGCGAGCAGAATAATAAACCCATAGAGGAACTTTCCCTGGAGGAACTTGCAGGGTTCAGCACATTGTTCAAAGATGACGTATATGATTTTATAGATTATGAGAATTCAATTACAAGAGGTATAAAGAAAAATCTTAGATAAAAATAGAGAAGGTTCAGATGGAACCTTCTCTATTTTAGTATACTATGAATTATGGATATGTAACTATTCGGCTCTATTGGTTATGCCGGTCCTGTCTCTTCCGAAGAAGGATATGGAATACAGACCACATATGCCTACAATTGCGTATATGGTTCTTGTAAGGGCAGACATTGTTCCAAACCATGAAGCTATGAGATCATACTGAAAAAATCCAAGCAACCCCCAATTTACAGCACCTATGACAACTAACACGAGAGCTATTGTATCAAGTGTCTTCATAAAAACACATCTCCTTTTAAATTTATCATAAGTATTATGTGCAAATGGGGCATAAAATATAAGCAAAATCATGACTTGGTTTTTGAATTTTGTTTACTGCTGTTTTGCAGGCTTATCTGGATGTTTCTGTCTATTGGCTGGTAAAGTGATATAAATGTATTTGTCCGCTGTATTCCATCTATAACCTGTATTTTATTCATAAGAAGGTTCTGAAGATCAGCTATATTTCTGCATATTACCTTTACAAATATGGAATATTCTCCTGTGGTATAGTGAAGTTCAACAATTTCATTTATAGCGTTCAGTTCATCGAGAACCTCATTGAAATTTCTTGCCCTGTCAAGGTAAATTCCTATAAAGCAGCATACGTCATATCCTATTTTTGAATTGTCTATTATAAGCTTCGTACCTTTTATTATATCCATGTCTTCCATTTTTTTCATTCTGACATGTATAGTTCCTCCGCTTACATGGCATTGTCTTGCTATTTCAAGAAAAGGGGTTCTTGAATCCTTGATCATTATATCCAGAATCTGAATATCAAGATCATCAAGTCCTTTGATTTTAAAATTTGTACTCATAATCTAAACACTCCTTATACGTAATATACGATTACTGTTTGTGCTAATTTTAATAATAATTTCCTCAGGAAAGGAGTAAAATAAAATTCATTTAGTTACAGTAAAGTTACTTATATTTTAACTTATTTTTTAATATACATAAAGTACTATAACCATTATAACAGAAAGTTTTATCAAATTGATATTAGAAAACGTTATTTCAGGATAATATTTTGAAGATCAACAAATTAGCACTGAAAAATTTGATAAAGGTATAAATGTATTAAATACGAATTATTAATGTTGCAATAATACTGTAAAAAGTATTATTATTGTATTGTTGATGAATTATAAATCTAGAAATCTTATGCATGCTTTGTATTTGATATGAGGGGGAATGTTTTATGGATACTATACTGAAGGATAAGAAAAGGGAAGAAGAATTGAAGACTCTGGACAGGGTAGTTGAGAAAATTTCAAGGAAGGAACTGCCTCACATACTTCGTGTCCAACAGGCAATATTAAAAGCGGTAGATGATTATATGTATGAAAAAGGTGTAACTAGAGTAATGCCGATTATGATAGCACCTATTACAGATACATTGAATCACGATGTAGAAGAAAACGAATTGATATATGAAGGTCAGAAGTTTGATCTGACAAAATCCATGATATTTCACAAGCAGATAATGTTGTCAAGTCCACATCTTGACAGGATATATATAGTATCACCCAACGTAAGGCTTGAAAAGGAGGAAAGTGGAGATACAAGGCATTTGTTTGAATTCACGCAGATTGATCTTGAGTTTAAAAATGCCACTATGGATACTATATTCGAGTTTGAAGAGGGACTGATCAAATATGTATTTGATTTTATAAAGAAGGACTGTGCAGATGAATTCAAGGCTCTGGGAATAGGAACTTCACATCTGGATATAAGCGCTCCGTTCAATAGATATACTACACAGGAACTTGAAGAAAAATATGGTGATGATTTTGAACTCAAGGCTTCAGAGAAGGCTGACCAGCCTTTCTGGCTTATAAACCACAAAAGGGAGTTTTATGATGCAGAAGATCTGGAGCATAGAGGAACATACAGAAACTATGATTTGATATGGCCTATGGGCTATATAGAAGGCTTGAGCGGCGGAGAAAGGGAATACAAATATGACAGAATTCTTGAGAGAATGCGGGAATTGAAAATAGATGAAAATGTCTTTAGAAACTATATTGAACTTGCAAAACAGGGAAAACTCCCAAAGTCTGCAGGAGCTGGTTTCGGAGTGGAGAGAATGACAAGGTTCGTATGTCAGAGGAAAGCAATTGATGATGTCACAGTATTTACAAGGAAACCGGGAGAGCGTTATCTATTTTAGAAACCGAAACAGGCTGATTTTAATTTTCAGCCTGTTGTTTATTGAGGGGGAAGATGATTGAAGTCAGAGATAACTAAATCAAATATTTTTCTTTTTGTTACCGCAATTATATGGGGATTTGCATTTGTGGCCCAGCGGGTAGGTATGGAATATGTGGAACCATTTACTTTTAATGGAATCAGATTTGCACTCGGAAGTATATCGCTAATTCCAATTATAATATTCTTCAAAATCAAAAATAATAATACGGCTGGCAGTGAATTGAAGGTTGCCCTGGCAGGCATAATATCAGGGGTTTTTTTGTTTCTGGCATCTTCTTTTCAACAGGTAGGTCTTCAGGGTACTACGGCCGGGAAGGCGGCTTTTATAACCGGGTTGTATATAGTAATTGTTCCTATACTAAGTATATTTCTGAGAAAAAGTATTGACATAAATTCATGGATTGGTGCACTTCTGGCGGTTGGCGGTCTGTATCTTCTCTGTGTCAAGTCCGGAATGAGTATTTCCTACAGTGATTTTTTAGAACTGGTTTCAGCAGTTCTGTTTGCAGTTCAAATACTGCTCATAGATTATTTTGCAGATAAAGTTGATTCTATAAAGCTGGCCTTCTATCAATTTTTGACATGTACTGTTTTAAGTTTTATAGTAGCAATATTTATGGAAAGTATAGAACTTCGTAGTATAATTCAGTGTTCCGTTCCAATACTATATGGTGGAATAATGTCTGTAGGAGTGGCATATACCTTCCAGATACTTGGACAGAAGAATGCAGATCCAGCTTATGCATCTATTATAATGAGCATGGAAACAGTATTTGCAGCCTTGGGAGGTTTTTTGATATTGGGAGAGTATATGGGAGTACGGCAGTTGATTGGATGCTCTCTAATGTTTGCAGGAGTGGTTCTGTCCCAGAGAAAAATTTTTAAAAATAAAAATATAGCTTTAAATTCATGATGCAATTGAAAAAATAAGACAGGCACAGTTACTGCAGCCTGTCTTAATAAATAATACTATATTTTGAAAATCTTTATAAGGGCAGTCACGTCATTGGAAACTTTATGAAGATTTTGGGATAAATCCGACAGATCAGATATTGTTGCAGACTGTTCTTCCATGGATTTTGAAACATCTTCAATGGCAGATGACAATTCATTTTGGGCAAATGTTGTATATTTGACGTTTTCAATTATGCCGTCTTTCATTGAAACAAAGCTTTTTGTTATCTGCGAAATTTCCTTAATTTGTGGTACTATTGAATTTATCTGGTCAACTATCCTTTCAAACATTGCAAGTGTATTGGAAATTGATTTATTCTGTTGATTGAATTTGTCTATAGAGGTCAGAGTAGTGCTTGTAACAAGTTTTGTATTACTGTAGATATCCTGGATCAAATTATTTATTATACCTGAGGATTCTATTGTTTCAATGGAAAGCTTTTTAACTTCCGATGCCACGACTTTGAAACCGCCTCCGGACTCATTTGCCCTTGAAGCTTCAATTGAAGCATTTAATGATAGAAGGTTGATCTGCTTTGCCACTTCTGATATGGTATTACTTATAGAATGTATGTTTGTGACTTTATCCGACAGGGCTTTTATGGTATCTTCTAAATCTTTAAAGGAATCACTCACTTCATTCAAGGAAGTGCTAACTCCGTTTACTGCTTCTTTGCCCGTATCGATATTTCCCTTTATTTCAACTGTATTTTTTTCTATAGATAATATTTTATCTCCTATTGTATCCAGATCTTCTGAGAAGTTATTCAATTTCTCGTATGCCTGGCTTAAATTATTATTCTGTACTATACTGGTTTCATTTACATCCTGCAGGGAGTTTGTAATTTCATCACTGACGAGATTTACCTCCCTGATTGAAATATTTAATTTATTGGAGTAATCATCTACATCTTTTGCCGAGGATCTAATTTTGGATATGATGTTTTTCAAAGTTGAGTTTGTAGTATTTATGTTTTCCGCCAGATCAAGCATTTCATCTTTTGAATTTATTTTCACCTTGTTTGTAAGATCACCTTTTGACATAAGTTTTAAGTGAAACTGTATTTGTTTTAAAGGTTTTGTTATACTCAAGGATATAAAAAATGCAATAATTATAGATAGTATAAGAATTATAGAGGATATAAGGATTAATTTTATAATCTGTTTTCTGAAGTCCCGAAGCAGCACATCGTTGTCCATTTTTACAACAATCAATCCCGGAACAGTTACTTTTGTGCTGGCAGAAGACACATTGTCAACTTTCTCGCTGCTGCTGTCTTTTTCAGTGGCCGAGCTTACGGCATCTGTAGAAGTGCCGGAACTTGTACTGTAAAGCGGTACTACAGAAAAATATCCGTTTTTACCATTTGTTTTCAATACAAAGCTGTTTGACCTATTTTTTTCTATCAGGGTGTCCACATTGCTGTTTTTAAAATATGTACCTATTTTCCCCTTGTCCGTGTTTGATACGTATTTTAGATTATCATCAAGTACACCAATGTATTCCACGGAGTTGTACTGCTTTTTTAATAAGGATGAAATCTCCTGTTGAATTTTTTTACTATTTTCTATACCGATGGGGGATATGATCTTTTCTATATGCTCGGCATAGGCAGAACTTTTGTCAAGTGCTGATTCTTGTAGTTTGCCATAAGTATTTGATATCTCAAGTGTCAAAAATATGACTAGGTTTATAAAAATTACAGATAAAAAGCCAAGTATCATTTTCTTCTTTACAGAGTCAAGTCTAAACATGTTTTTCATGATAAGGATGCCCCTTCCCCATATATAATAAATTGCTGATTGTTGCTATGTAGTTAATTATATAACAACTTGAGGAAAATAGCATAGCATGTCTTGAAAAAAATCAGAAATACATTTATCCAAATTAATGCATGCTTTTTCACTATGCGGATGAAAAAATATGCATTAAATATGTATTCATTATATAATATAATAAAAACAACGAAGGATAAGTGAGTTGATATTTAAATGTCATTAACACCTATTGATAGTCGATTATTCAAGCTTGTGTCAAAGATTAATTCCAAACAGTTCAGTAAACTTGAAGAACTTGCTGAATTTATGGGAGTAAGCACAAGAACTATACAAAATTACATCAAAAAACTTAATCAGATTATGAAGTCACATGATGCTAAAATTGTAAATGTAAAGAAGGTGGGATATAAGTTAGTAGTTGAGGACAAGAAAAAATTCATAAAATTGATTGAAGACTATGAAAACGATAGCAATAAATCTGCAAAGCTTGATACTGCTGAAAATCGTATAGCTTATATTATTGAATTTCTTGTAAATTTCAATGGATTTATAACTATAGATGAACTTGCATATAAGATGAATGTTGGAAGGACTACTCTTGTAAATGATCTTAAAAAGGTTAGAACAATTTTAAAAATCTATAATATAAAATTGTCTGGAAAGCAGAATTCGGGTATAAAAATTTCAGGCAGTGAAATGGATATAAGATTTCTTATCCTGGATCATTTTTATAAGGGACAAGGTGGCAATTTCAATTATAAGGACATTAATTTATATAAAAATATAAAGGCTAAAATTATGCGTATTTTTAGTGAGAATAAATTGCATATAACCGATAGGACAGTAAAACAGACTATGGATTATATTTTTATAATGCTTTATAGATTGAAAAATCATAGATTAATAAAAAATATTGACAGAAAATATTATGATGCAGAAAGAACTCATGAATATTTTATAGCAAGGCAAATTGCTGCCACTTTAGAAAAGGTTTTTAATTGCAAATTAAATAAATATGAAATCATTTTCCTGACACTTCCTCTTCTAGGGAGGGAGGCACCTATAAATTTAGAAAATATTACAGTCAGAAAGAATGTAAAGCAATTAGTAGAGCAGATTATAAATGAAGTAAACGATAATTTCGGGCTGGCTATGAAACCGGAAAATGAAATAGTTAAAAATCTGGAATATCATTTGAATTTCATGTTGAACAGGCTCATATTCAACATCGGAATTGAAAATGCCCTTTTAGATGATATAAAAAAAAATTATCCATTACCTTATGAAATGGCAAAGCTGGGTGCAAGAATAATAAAGCAAAACTACAATCTTGATACAGGAGAAGACGAAATTGGATATATAGCACTATATTTTCAAAGCTATATAGAACAAAACAGCAGCAATTCCGACAATATCAAGAAGGTAGCTCTAATATGCGGAACCGGACTTGGTACGGTACAACTGCTGAAAATAAAATTGAACAAAATGTTGTCCAACAAGGACATTGTCATAAAGACATTTTCAGATGCAAATATTACCAGAAATATATTGGATGATTATGATATAGTTTTTACTACAGTCGATTTAAATTTAAACACAATTACTCCCGTAGTTAAAGTAAATGCACTTTTTAATGAAGATGATTTGAGAAAAGAACTTGATAAAACAATAAGCCTTAAAAAATACAATATCAAATATGTAGAGTACAATCTTTCCATACTAAGTATAATAATACAGCCGCAGTTCTTCTTTGTGCTGTATAGAAATGATTATTTTGAAAATCTAAATGATATGCTTGTTAAGATATCAACAAATCCCGATATTGATGAGGATTTTAATAAAAATGTCATTAAAAGGGAAATTGAATCACCTACCTTTTTAGGAAATTATATTGCTATGCCACATGCTGTTAATGGGAAAGGGAGTAGGCTGTCTATAGCAATCGGTATTTTGGACAAACCTATTGTTTCAGATGGATTTGAAATAAATATAATAATACTTTTGATTATACCACCGGAGGATAAAATAGATTCAGAGATTTTAATAAAGGCATATGAAGAACTGCTGAAAATAGGACAAAATAAGGAGATTGTTCAAAAAATGTCCCAAATAAGAGACTACGAAGGATTTAAAAATATTTTATTGGAGGAGGTAAATTTATGAATTCAATAATATTATTTATTATTTTAGGTATTACAGTATGGATTTTGAATTTTGCATTCGGTATGCTGCAGATTAAGGATTTCAATAAAAACTATGTGGAACTGAGAAGGCGTGGAAAAGTTGCAATAGGAAGAAAAAGAGGTTATATGCAGGCTGGAACTGTTGTCATGTTTTTGATTGATGATGAAGGCAGAATAATTGATTCCAGAAAAATGCAGGGTGTATCGGTATTTGCCAGGTTTAGAAAATTAATGGGACTTGAAGGTATAAGTTTAGGAGATATTCATAAGGATAATTTGGTCAAGTACAATAAGTATATGAGAATGGCGATTTTGGATGCCGTAAAAAATTATAATACTTTTAAAGGAGGTGAGACAAATTAGCCAGAATATAAAATGATTGAATATTCAAATTTCAATAAAAAATTATAAATTTAGGAGGTATTGCAATTGGGTGTTTTAAATGTTATTTCAAATTTTGCAGACAGATTCATGGCTCTGTTTAGAGCAGGAGGGGATCAATTTGTAAGTTTCGTAATGGGTATAGTACCGCTGCTTGTAGCTCTTCTTGTAGTTATGAACAGTATTATAAATCTTATTGGAACTGAGAGGGTGGAAAGGTTCGCAAGAAAATCTTCCTCCAATATATTTTTAAGATATCTTGTACTGCCATTTATAGGTACTTTTGTTTTTACAAATCCAATGACGCTTTCATTAGGGAAATTTTTACCGGAAAAGTACAAACCAAGTTATTATGCAGCATCAAGTTTTTCATGTCATACGATGAATGGATTGTTTCCCCATGTTGATCCGTCAGAACTCTTTGTATTTTTAGGAATCGCAAATGGAATTACAAAATTGGGGTTGTCCACAGGAGATCTTGCAGTAAGATATTTTTTAGTAGGTTTGATTACCAACTTTTTCAGAGGATGGATTACTGACTTTACAACGTCAATAGTTGAAAGACAACAGGGCATCAAGCTTAAAACAGAACTTGATATAGAGCATATTGCAGAAGCATAAAAATGAATTTAATAATTAAGGAGGAGAAAATATATGGGTTACAGTAAAGTAAGAATAACCAGGGGTTCAGGTGGATGGGGAGGCCCTATAACAGTTGCACCTACCGGAACCAAGAACAAAGTGGTATATATTACAGGTGGTGCAAAACCTGAAGTAGCTGAGACCATAGCAAATTTGACAGGATGTGAGCTGGTAGACGGGTTCACCCACGGTGTAAAAGACAGTGAAATTGCATGTGCAGTTATAAATTGTGGAGGAACTTTGAGATGTGGCATTTATCCTCAGAAGAAGATACCTACAGTTAATATAATGCCTACGGGTAAAAGCGGACCTCTTGCAATGTTTATGAAAGAGGATATCTACGTATCTGGAGTCAAGTCCAGGAATATTGAAAAAATATAGGAGGTAAGATTAAATGGATTATGATACTGATAAAAAGATTAGTCAGCAGAGCGGTAGCTTTTTAGCCAGGATGGGAATAGCTATAGGAAAAATAGTTTCCATGATGTTTCAGGCCGGCAGAGATACCATAGATACTGTTATTCATACAATTTTACCATTTATGGCATTCGTTGCAGCATTGATAGGAATAATAAATGCTTCCGGGATAGGCAATTGGTTTGCACATCTTCTATCGCCGCTTGCAGGCAATATCTTTGGATTGATAGTTTTGTCACTTATATGTTCTTTTCCACTTCTTTCACCATTTTTAGGACCTGGTGCGGTAATAGCACAGATAGTAGGTGTATTGATAGGAGTAGAAATAGGGAAAGGGAATATAGCTCCAGCTCTGGCACTTCCGGCGCTTTTCGCCATAAATTCACAGGCTGCCTGCGACTTTATACCTGTAGGACTTGGATTGGCTGAAGCAGAACCTGAAACGGTTCAGGTAGGAGTTCCATCCGTACTTTATTCAAGATTTCTCACTGGTGCACCAACTGTTATTGTTGCATGGCTTGCAAGCTTTGGACTATATAGTAAATAATCGACATTTATAGCTTAAATATAGAGAGGGATTTTTTAACTATGAAAATAATATATAATACAAAGATAACCACTATAGGAAATAAAGCAGGCGATTTTTTACAAAGTTATATGTTTATAATCTTTAAAGAGAATGTACCAAGGGAGTTGGCTGACTACTGTTATATTCATAATGAAAATAATCTGGTAGAAGACATAAATCCTGGAGACATATTATATATAGATGATGTTGAATATAAAATAACTTCGATTGGAGATCTGGTAAATCAGAATTTGAAACAGCTTGGACATATAACATTTAAATTTACTGGTGATAAAGAAGCAGCTATTCCCGGGACTTTATTTCTTGAGAGAAAAAAAATAGTGCCTCTGCGAGAAGGCACTGTAATAAAAATAATTAGAAATTAAATATCTACATTTAATTATAACTGCAAGTAATGTATTGGTCAAATATGAATTATTATATTATTGGAGGTAGAAATATGGCGGATTCATGGTTGAAATTGGAGGGAAAGACGGTAATTGTTACAGGAGGGGCATCCGGGATAGGAAAAGCTGTAGTTCAGGAATTTTTAAATAACGGGAGCAATGTAGTTGTGGGAGATATGAGTTCGAGGGAGCCTGAATTCAACTCAAATGATAATTCGGGAAAAGTATTATATGTAAAGACAGATGTAACGAGTTCAAAGAGCGTTAAGGAAATGATCTCAAAAACGGTAGATACCTTTGGAAAAATAGATGTTCTGGTCAATAATGCAGGAATAAATATTCCAAGACTTCTGGTTGATCCAGAAGATTCAAAGGGTAAGTATGAACTGAATGAGGATATTTTTGAAAAAGTAGTAAATGTAAATGAAAAGGGGGTATTTTTATGCGCACAGGCGGCTGCGAGAGAAATGGTAAGAGAGGGTTCAGGGGTAATAATAAATATGTCATCTGAAAGTGGACTTGAGGGTTCAGAGGGACAGAGTATTTATGCAGCGACCAAAAATGCGGTGAATTCATTTACAAGATCCTGGGCGAAAGAACTTGGTAAAAATGGGGTGAGAATTGTAGGGGTTGCACCTGGTATTCTGGAAGCGACGGGGCTTAGAACTGTGGAATATGAAACAGCACTGTCCTATACACGTGGAATTACAGTGGATGATTTAAGAGCAGGATATGTCAAAACTTCCACAATACCACTTGGAAGGTCCGGTAAACTTACAGAGGTTGCAGATTTAGTCTGCTACCTGGCTTCTGATAGGGCAAGTTATATACATGGAGTTACCTATAATATAGCTGGTGGAAAAACGAGGGGATAAGATCTTTATATAAGTAAATGTGTTGAAGTAGATAAAATTTCACTTCAACACATTTTTATGTAAGGAAAATTGATGACATTTTTAAAACAAGTATATAATATTATGTTATTATATAGATAATATATCTAATAGTTATAGAGGAGTGAAATACATGTCATGGAAAACATTGATATTCCAAATAATATTTATAGCAGTAGTATTTATGGTAGGGTACCGCCTACTTAAAAAGTATGTACTTGTAAAGATTCACCCTAATAAAATAGTTATTCTTTCGTTAGCCATAATTTCTTTTTTACTTCCTGGTGGAGTGGGTATAGTTCTTAAAAAGAATATGGGCAGCAATTCAATATTGCAGTATGTATCCAGTGGACTTTTTGTAATATTTTTTCTTTGGTTTTTAGATCTACATAATGGAGTGATGTATGGAAGAGGAAAGAATAAGGCAAATGACATAAAAATAAAACCTAAAGCTAAACCAAACAGAGCAAATAAGAACTTTAAGTAATATATTCTTTATACTTATTTGTCGAAAAATAATATTTTTGAGAAAATATATTGACATATAGGAGAATTGATGTTATGATATTTGAGTAATGAAACAGAGTTTCATTAAATAATATCCCCTATTTAGCCGCATGCTCCCCCATGTAGGCTTTTTTTTACACTTTTTAGTGCAAGAAGAGCTGATTTCCTTTTATGGAAAACAGCTCTTAATATTCAAGTCTATTATCAGCTGCAGCCTGTTGTGGAGCCGCAGTCCAGACAAACCATACAGGTGCCGTTTCTGATCATTCTTGTGCTTGAACAATTGGGACAGATAGAGCCATATACCCTTTCACCCTGTACCTTATTTATCTTGATACTTGAACAATTCATGTTTGAATCATCCGGACCATTTTTTTCGTCATAATTTTCAGGCTTGACCTGACATCTTGAAAAATCACCGAGTTCTATATCTATCACTTTGCTTATAAGGTCTGAAATTGAGGATACATATTTTATATATGGGTGTTTTTGAACAAATCCATAGGGTTCATATTTTTGACCTCTCAGCATTCTTGAAATATCCTGGGGCGGTACATGATACTGGAGCATTACTGAAATAGATTTTGAAAGGGAATTCAAAAGCCCGGTTATTATAGTACCCTCCCTGTCGGTGGTTATATATATTTCGGATATTTCACCATTTGAGCGTCTGTTTACTGTAGTATATATTTTGACATCATCTATTTGTGCAGGGTGGGTAGTACCTCTCCTTATACCTACAGGTTTTTCACGCTTTGAGTATTTTACACCCTTTTGCAGCTTTCTTACTTTATTCAAAAGCTGATTGTAAGTAAGATCTTCCAGTCTTATGTCATCAGTGTCGGAAAGAGCTGTATTGAGAGGCTGGGCTGCCTTTGAAGAATCCCTGTACAGTGTTATCCCTTTTACACCCAGTTTCCATGAAGATAATACAACGTTCTTGAAATCCTCCACTGAAGCGTCCTTCGGCAGGTTGACTGTCTTTGATATGGCCCCGGAAATGAGAGGGGTTATAGCTGCCACCATTTTGACATGTCCCATTGGGGATATGTATCTCTCTCCACTTCCACACTTGTTTGAGGTATCGAATATTGCTGTATGTTCATCCTTTAGGTGGGGAGCACCCTCTATTTTGCCATCAAGTATCTTTTCGTAGGTGAATCCATTCTTTGTTACATTTTCCTTCTCGAGTACGTAATCCATTATATCTTCTATTTCTTCCCTGTTGTAGCCAAGCTTTTTTAAAGCTTCAGTTATTACAGGATTTATTATTGTCATAAAACCTCCGCCGGATAGTTTCTTATATACTATATGGCTGAAAAAGGGCTCAATGGAGGTTGCCCCGCAGTCCATTGCAAAGGATATTGTACCAGTTGGGGCTAGAACTGAAACCTGTGCATTTCTGAAACCTGAAATCTGACCACATTGAAATGCGTTTGTAAAACTTTCCTTGAGCTGTCTGCCTATATAGTACATGTCTTCTTTTCCCAGCAGCTTGTGATCTACTTTTAAGGGTGTGTAATCGAGGTTTTCAAATTCATTTTTATATCTGATCTCGTCATTTTCAGTGAGTTCTTCCAAATCTACGCCAGCTGCTCTGCAGTGATTTCTGATAACTCTCATCATATAAGATTTGTTTACATCAAATTTTTTGAAAGATCCTATAGCCTTTGCCATAAGTGCGGATGTATAGTAGGATTCACCTGTCAGTATACCTATGAGAGATGAGGCAAGAGCTCTTGCTTCGTCAGAGTCATAGGGATAGCCCATAACCATGAGAAGTGATGCCATATTTGATACTCCGAGTCCTGTTGTCCTGAAAAGATAGGTTTTTCTTGCTATATCTTCTGTAGGAAATTGTCCCCAGTGTATGGATGCTTCCAAAATTAACTGTACAAGATGTATTATATGAAGATAGCCTTCAATATCAAAGTGACCTGTACCTACATCATAGAATTTATATATATTTATAGATGCAAGATTGCAGGAAGTGTTATCCAGAAAAGCATACTCGCCGCATGGGTTTGTTGAATTGATCCTGTTGTATTTGGCATTGAGATTTCCATCTTCTCCAGCAGGGCAGGTATGCCATGCATTGAAAGTATCACTGAACTGAGGGGAGGGATCTGCACATTTCCATGCTGATCTGTTGAAAGCTTCCCATATGTTCTTTACTTTTTCTCTTCTGGATAGTTTTGAATCAATCCTGCCTGCCAATTCTATGGTCTCTTCGGGATTTTTCTCCAGATTCTCGACTTTATGCATGAAATCATTTGAAAATCTAACGGAATTGTTGCTGTTTTGTCCTGAAACTGTTTCATAGGCTTCTCCGTCAATATCCATATCATAGCCCATTTTACCGAGGGCCCTGACTTTGTCTTCCTCTTTTGATTTCCAGGTTATGAAGTCCATGATTTCAGGATGATCGACATCAAGACATACCATCTTGGCTGCTCTCCTTGTAGTGCCGCCGGATTTGATGGCACCTGCATTTCTGTCGAGTGCCTTTAAAAAGCTCATGAGACCCGAAGATGCACCGCCTCCAGAGAGTTTTTCGCCCTTTGCCCTTATATTTGAAAAATTGCTTCCGGTTCCGGAGCCGCCCTTGAAAAGTTTTGTTTCCGTAATGAACTGATCCGATATGGAATGAGGTCCCAGAAGCTTATCCTCTATGGAAAGTATAAAGCAGGCCGAGGCCTGGGTTCTTGTGTAATTATCGCAGCATTCCACTATTTCGTTTTTTCCTTCATCAAAATAGTAATTTCCCTGTTTTGCCCCTCCTATTCCGTAGGATAATTTAAGTCCCGTATTGAACCACTGGGGGGAATTTGGAGCATACATTTGGTTTAAGAGGGCATACACACATTCATCATAAAATATTTGGGCCTCATTTTCCGTAGTTATAAGATTTTCATCTTTTAGAGCCTGGCACCAGAAATTTACAAGTCTGTTTGCAACTGTCCTCATGCTGTTTTCATATCCTAATTTCCCGGGAATTCCAGCTTTCCTGAAGTATTTCGAAGCTATTATGTCACAGGCGTTTTGGGAGTAATGCTCCGGAAATTCAAGATCCTTCATGTCCACAAGAACCCTGTTTGTCTTGTGGTCTTTTAAAAATACGTCTACTTTTTTCCACTTAAATAAATCATATACGGTTTTTGATTTGTCTTTTTCAAGTATATTTGTATAGTATCTTTTAAATATATCATTTATAGAGTCCAATATTTCCCCTCCTCATTTTTTAAGATTACATTTAACTATATATAGTATATAAATTAAAAAAAAATACTACATGTAGGACTTCTTAATTATAAATTATAGTCTGATAATATTCAATATATAGTTTATATAAATGAGGGTGAAATTCAGTATTTATATAAAGGTAATTGTAGTTAATTTACTATAATAGAACATAAATAGAACACAAATACTACATAATTAATATTGACAAGTGTATAATAATGGTATAATATATAGTTGTAAATAAAACAATATAGAACAAAATAAAGCATAAATATTACACAATGAAAGGTTTCTAAATAGCATGCGTGGAAAGGAGTAAAATTTTATGATTAATAACATAGCTCATTTGTTCAAAGAAGATTTGATTTTCATAGAGGAAGCTAAAAGTAGTGACCAAATTTTGAAAAAAATTGGACAAGAACTGATAAAAAAAGAACTTGTAAAAGATAATTTTGTAGATGGAATTATAGAAAGAGAAAAAAACTATCCCACCGGAATAGATCTAAGTATGATAGAAGGACAAAAATATAATGTTGCAATACCACATACTGAGAGGGAATATTGCAGGAGCAAATGTATTGTTTTTGTAAAGGCTAAACATGATATAACTTTTAAAAATATGATTTCTCCAGATGAGAAATTAAAGGTAAGGTACTTGTTTATTATTATAAATGATGAAAACGATGCTCAAACAAATATATTAGCAAGTATCATGGACTTTATAACTCAAAAATGTAATATGGATAAACTGGATGAAATTGATGATGAAGGAGAAATATATCAATTTATTGCTGGTAAAAAAGACAATAAATAATTAATTTGTTGTCTTTAATATAAAAAATAAAATGGAGGTAATTTAAATGATAAAAATTTTAGCAGCTTGTGGTGCAGGGGTAAATTCTAGTCATCAAATTAAAGATGCAATAGAACAGGAGATGAAAAGCAGGGGATATCAAGTTTGTGCTGATGCAGTTATGGTAAAGGACATAACTGAAGAATTGATTTCAAGGTATGATATATTTACACCCATAACGAAAGTTGATGTGGGATTTGAAATTAAAATACCAGTTGTTGAGGCAGGACCTATATTGTATCGTATACCTGCTATGGCTCAGCCGGTGTTCGATGAACTGGAAAATGTAATAAAAAAAACAGGGAAGAAATGAACAAAATAAAATATAAAGGGGATGAGGAAATATGGGAACTGTTATTCAATTTGCCAACACTATTTTTAAGCCCTTGATAAGTCTAGGGGCAGCACCGATGATGTTCATAGTTCTTTCGATACTGGCAATTTTAATGCGTGTAAAAGTTAGCAAGGCAATTGAGGGTGGACTTAAACTTGCAATTGCACTGACAGCAATAGGACAAATAATTTCTTTGCTGACAACAAATTTTTCTGAAGCATTGAAAGCTTTTGTTGAATCTACGGGTATAAATCTATCAATAACTGATTTGGGATGGGCACCGGTAGCTACCATAACATGGGGTTCAATGTATACGTTGTTTTTCTTGTTTGTACTTGTAATTGTCAATGCTGTAATGCTTGTGCTAAATAAAACAAATACATTAGATGTTGATATATTTGATATATGGCATCCAGCATTTTGCGGAATACTTCTAATGTTCTATTCAAAAAATCTTTTTATCGCAACGGTATTTGTTGTGTTTCTCGGAATCTTGAAGATAATAAACTCGGATCTGATGAAACCGACATTCAATGACCTTTTAAACATGCCGGATAGTAACCCTACAACCACTACTCATTTAAATTATATGATGAACCCTATAATTATGGTTTTTGATAAGTTGATAGATAAGTTTTTACCTTTTCTTGATAAATATGATTTTGACGCAGCGCAATTAAATAACAAAATAGGATTTTGGGGAAGTAAATTTGCAATAGGAGCCTACCTTGGTATATTCGTAGGTGTACTGGGGCATCAAAGCATGATAAAGATATTTACACTGGCATTTATAGGTGCTTCGTGTCTGGAACTTTTTTCCATAATAGGTTCCTGGTTTATAGCAGCAGTTGAGCCATTGTCGCAAGGTATAACTAATTTTCTAAGTAAAAGATTATCAGGAAGAAAATTTAATATAGGTATTGACTGGCCGTTTGTAGCTGGTAGAGCTGAAATATGGGCGGTAGCAAATATATTGGCACCTATACTTCTAGTGGTTTCACTGTTTTTACCTGGAAATAAAATTTTACCTCTCGGTGGTATTATAGCAATGGGGATAACACCGGCACTTTTAATAGTTACCCGCGGCAAAATGATAAGAATGATAATAATAGGCATACTGGAAATACCAATATTTTTATGGGCAGGTACAGTCATGGCGCCTTGTGTTACGGATTTGGCAAAACAGGTTGGAGCCTTTCCGCATGGACTGGCAGCATCAACCTTGATATCACATTCAACATGTGAGGGACCTGTAGAAAAGTTTCTATCGATACTTATTGGTAAATTTTTTGGAACGGGGGATATTACTTTTGGGTTGTATGCCGTATTTGGTCTTGCAGTATATTTACTGCTGTTCATATGGTATGCAAAACAGATGAAAAAGCGTAATATGGAGTATGAAAAGGCAAAAATGTAATTGAACAAACAAGTTAAAAAAGTGGAACAAAATAATTCAACAAAACAGTATAATAAATCATAAATGGTATTGAATTTAATATAAAAGAATGATACTATATAATCGTAGATTATAAAATAATACATTAGAAAAAGCTTTCTTATCAATCTACTTGTGGAGGATTATACAACATGTTGAAGGAAGAAAGGTTCCAAAAAATATTGGATATGCTTGACGAAAATAAGATAATAAAGATATCTGATATAAATGACAAACTGGATGTTACTAAAATAACCGTGAGAAGAGATTTAAAAACGCTTGAAGAAAGAGGGCTTCTCAAAAGGATTTATGGTGGAGCAAAAAAGATTGAAAAATCAAATGAAGTTGGATTTAAGGAACTTTCAAACAATGAAAAAAGAAAAATAAATATAGAACAAAAAAGATATATTGCTCAACTTGCAGGCAAAATGGTTCAAGAGAATGATATTATTTATATAGGCCCAGGAACTACTAATGAATTGATATACGATTATTTAAATGTTTCATATGTTAAAGTAATAACTAATTCAATGCCGGTATTTTTAAAATTTAGAGAGGATAAACGATATGAAATTATATTGGTAGGTGGAAGATATCGGCTTCGTACAGATGTTTTTGTAGGCAATTTTACCAATGAAATTTTAAAAAGTATTAGAGTAAAGATAGCTTTTGTTGGTACTAATGGGATTTTGAATGACAATATAACGACTTCCAATGAAGAAGAAGGATTATGTCAAAAAATAATATTGGACAATGCAATAAAAAAATATATATTATGTGACAGCACCAAAATGGGAAAAGAAGACTTTTTTAGTTTTTATAGTTTGAAAGATGTAACAGCGGTAATAACCGACAAGTATATAGATAAAAATCTTAAGGATAAATATGAAAGGCATACAACAATCATAAATTCTTGAATCAAAAATATCATATCATTACACTGGCATGTAATGATATGAAAAATGATTATTTTAATCTTTTGTAGAAAAATAACCATTTTCATTATATCACATTTGTATTACACAGTAAAAATAAAACAATTAATAAAAATTGATTGGGAAGGAGAAATTTTATGAAAGTAGCAATTGGATCAGATACAGATGGCTTTGAATTAAAAGAATATTTAAAAAATTATTTAAAGGGCAAAGGTTATGAGGTAATTGATAAGACACCTGAGAGAGGGCTTAATTTTGTCCAGTCATCAAAATTTGTTGCAAAATCGATTTTAAACAAAGATGTTGAGAGGGGAATAGCAATTGACCAATATGGAGCTGGTTCATTTATGGTTGGCTGTAAACACAAGGGGATAATTTGTGCAGAAGTATCAGATGAACACTCAGCAAAAATGACAAGTCAGCACAACTCTGCAAATATGATTACAATTGGAGCTGGAATTGTGGGCAAAAAGATTGCTGAAGCAATTTTGGATGCATATTTGAATGAAAAATATGCAGGTGGAAGACACCAAATAAGAATTGATATGTTGAATAAAATGTTATAAATAAAACTTAGGAGGTATTAACAATGATAATTTCGCTTGGCAGTGATCATATAGTTCCAGATATTAAAATGAAGATTTCACAATATTTAAAGTCAAAAGGCCATGAGGTTATTGATAATGGTACTTATGATTTTGTAAGAACCCATTACCCTATATTCGGTAAAAAGACGGCTGAAAAAGTTATTTCAAAAGAGGCTGATTTAGGAATAGTTTTGTGTGGAACAGGGGTGGGAATATCAAACTCGGTTAATAAAGTAAAGGGAGTAAGAGCAGCATTAGTAAGAGATGTCACTACAGCAAGATATGCAAAAGAATACCTAAATGCCAATGTTATAGCGTTTGGAGGCAGAATAACAGGAATAGGGATTATTGAAAATATTATAGATGTTTTTCTTGAATCAGAGTACAAGCCTACCAAAGAAAATATTGAAATAATAAAAGAGATAGATGGTTTGATAAGTGATGATAGTGGACAATTTGGTAATGAACATTTCTTTGATGAATTCATTGATAAATGGAATAATGGAGGTTATCCAAAAGAGTAGTATTTTAATGCGGATAAATGGTGAAGGGAAGGTAATTAAATTATGTTAATTACAACAAAAGGATTGCTGATAAAAGCTGAGAAAGAGAAATATGCAGTTCCTGCATTCAATATACACAACCTTGAAACTTTTAGAGTTGTAATAGAAACCGCTTCAGAGTTGAATTCACCTGTAATAATTGCAGGAACACCTGGAACTATAGATTATAGTGGAGAAGATTACTTGATGTCAATTGCCAAATGTGCTGCATTAAAATATAGAAATATTCCATTTGCTATGCATCTGGATCATTTTGAAAATGTAGACAAGATCAAGCACTGCATAGATGTCGGATTTACCTCAGCTATGATAGATGCGTCAAAATTACAATTTGAGGAAAACATAGAAATTACAAGAGAAGTTGTGGAATATGCCCATTTGAGTGGGACTGTTGTAGAAGCGGAACTTGGCATGCTTGGCGGCAGAGAAGAAAATATTGCAGTTAGAGATGAAGACATAGCTTATACAGACCCGGATGCAGCTCGGGAATTTGTTGAAAAGACAGGTATTGATTCTTTGGCAGTTGCTATTGGAACGGCACATGGACTGTATAAAGCGGAACCAAAACTCGATTTTGAAAGACTTAAAAAAATAAAAGAGAAAGTATCCGTACCTCTAGTACTTCATGGAGCTTCCGATGTTCCCGAGAATTTAGTAAAGAAGGCAATTGAACTGGGTATATGTAAAGTAAATATAGCAACAGATTTAAAAATACCTTTTTCAAATGCAGTTAAAGAGTATTTCAAAAATAATCCAGATGCAAATGACCCTAGAAATTACATGACTCCGGGAAAGAAAGCAATGAAGCAAATTGTCATCAATAAAATTATGATGTGTGGGAGCAATGGAAAAGCTTGATTACAATTGTAAATTTAAATGCATCTGTAGATAAAAGATATGAAATAAAAGATATAGTAAAAGGGAAGGTAATGAGGGCGAGATCTGTAGAAAATACAGCAGGTGGGAAAGGTATTCATGTCGCAAATATAGCACATATATTAGGCCAGGATAGTATAGTAACTGGATATTCCGGAGGAAAGACAGGTGAGTTTATAGAGGCCGAACTTCAAAAAATTGGGATAAAAAATTGCTTTGTAAAAATTAAGGATTCAACAAGAGAATGTCTGGCCTTTATAACAGATGATTTAGTACAAACTGAAATTTTGGAGCCGGGACCAATTGTTACGCAAGAAGAACAGGAAAGCTTCATGAAACTCTATGAAAGATTGCTTGCTGATTCAAGAATTATAGTGGCATCAGGAAGTGTTCCAAAAAATATTTCTAAAAATATATATGAAGAGCTTATAGAGAAGGCAAACAAAAATAATAAGAAGTTTTTATTGGATACAAATGGGAAATTATTAGAAGAAGGAATAAAAGCAAAGCCATATTTGATAAAACCTAATATAGAAGAACTGGAAATGTTACTGGGAAAACCAATAGTGAATCATAAGGACATTATAAAACATATGAAAACTTTGAATAAAAGTGGAATAAAATGTATTGTTGTGTCTTTAGGTGCAGATGGTTCATTTGTATGTTTTGATAATAATTTGTTCAGAGTAACCGTTCCAGATGTAGAGGCGGTAAATCCTGTGGGCTCAGGTGATTCGTTGGTAGGAGGATTTGCAGTTGGAATAGAAAGAAATTATTCCATTGAAGATACAATAGCACTTGGCACCGCATGTGGAACAGTTAATGCAATGACTAAAAAAACAGGATGGATAGAAGTTAAAGAGGTCAAAGAAATGATGAAAAAGGTTAAGATTAGTAGAATTTAACATGGGTGTGATTTAAGTAAAAAATGTGCCTAAACTTGTGTAAATCGAGTTTAGGTACATTTTTATTTCAAAAAAATTTTAAGAAATGGTGAATATAAAAACTATATGTGCCTGATATTGTCTGATTATCTGGAACTTCCACAATAATGTGTAAAGCTTTTGATATATTGATGTATATACTGAAAAACGATTACATGATAATATTTAATTACAGTAAGAGTTAAGGCAGAAAAGAAAGAAAATGTCAGTATATGCGGAAAGGGGAATTATAAAATGGATCTTATAAATGAGAAGCTGATAAAACTTGATATTGAGAAAAATAAAAAGGAAGAAATAATAAGAGAGCTGGCAGGTCTAATAGACAAGGAGAATAGATTGAACGATTATGAAAAGTATGTTTCCCAGGTTTTGGACAGGGAGAATATGACTTCTACGGGAATTGGGTTTGGAATAGCCATACCTCATGGAAAATGCAGTGCAGTTAAAATACCAACTATTGCTTTTGGAAGATTGACTGGAGAAGTCGAATGGGAATCTCTGGACGACAAACCTGTTCAGGCGGTATTTTTACTGGCAGTTCCTGAAGAAGCCGCTTCAAATGAACATTTGAAAATACTGGCTGCATTGTCAAGGAAACTACTTGATGAATCTTTTAGAGAAAATTTGCTTAAAATAAATAGCAAACAGGGACTTTTGAAGCTGTTCTCGGACGTTTTTGATAAAATTTAACCAGGACATAATTATAAATTTTTCATATTTTAATACAAATTTTGATCATGGAGGTAGAGAAAATGTTAGAACTATTGAAAGATACTAAAAAACACTTGCTGACTGGTGTTTCATACATGATACCCTTTGTTGTTGCAGGAGGAGTTTTACTTGCAGTATCGGTAATGCTTTCCGGCCAGGCAGCTGTTCCTAAAACAGGATTTTTGAAATCACTTTCCGATATAGGGATAGCGGGATTGACATTGTTTGTTCCGGTATTGGGTGGATTTATTGCATATTCAATGGTTGACAAACCTGGAATCGGACCCGGAATGATTGCGGCATATCTTGCAAATGCCAAAGGTGGTGGATTTCTCGGAGGTATGATAGCCGGACTGCTGGCAGGTATAATTGTTTATTATTTGAAGAAAATAAAGGTACCTGATGTAATGCGTTCTGTAATGCCCATATTTATAATTCCACTTGTAGGAACTTTTATAGCAGGAAGCATAATAGTATTGTTTTTAGGCCAGCCTATAGCAGATCTGATGGCTGCATTGAACATATGGCTTAAAGGTATGCAGGGAAGTTCAAAGGTAATTCTCGGTATCATACTTGGTGCAATGATAACCTTCGATATGGGCGGACCTCTGAATAAAACAGCATTTTTCTTTGCAGTTGCACTTATACAGACACATCCTGAATTGATGGCAGCAGTGGCAGTACCAGTTTGTACACCACCACTTGGACTTGGATTGGCATCATTGCTGTTCAAAAAGAAATTCAGCACCGAAGAAAGAGAAGCCGGAAAAGCGGCGCTTATAATGGGCTGTATAGGTATATCAGAAGGAGCAATTCCTTTTGCCGCAGCAGACCCAATAAGAGTAATACCTTCAATAATGGTTGGAGGAGCAGTTTCTTCAGTAATATCACTGTTTTTCGGAGCTACAAACCACGCACCTTGGGGAGGCCTGATAGTACTTCCTATAGTGGGAAATAGAATTGGATACTTTATTGCAGTTGTAGTAGGAGTAATAGTTACAGCACTTATGGTAAGCATATTGAAAAAGCCTGCAGACCAAGTCGTTGAATCTTCCGATAATGATGACGACTCGGACGATATAGATTTGGATTTTGAATAAATATAAATGATTTTGGAGAGGTGATTTGAATGAATGTAGTTGCAGTTACATCATGTCCTTCAGGAGTTGCCCATACCTACATGGCGGCAGAGGCAATAGAGAAAGCTTTTAAAGCAGCAGGACACAATGTCAGGGTTGAAACTCAGGGTTCAATAGGTGTGGAGAATAAACTCACTGAAGATGAGATAAAGAATGCCGATTATGTAATATTGACCAAGGATGTTGCAATAAAAGACGAAGGTAGATTTAAAGGCAAGTCAATTGTAAGAGTCACAGCTGGAAATGCTATCAAAAAATCGGATGCCATGGTGAAAAAGCTGGAAGAGCATCTGGTCAATAGTAAAAAGTAATTAACAAAATATAGTAAATAGTTGAAATATTATAACTATTTACTATATTTAAGCTATAATAATTTACAAAATATTACAGGAGGTCTTGGTATGAGTAAAATAAGTTTAACAGATCTAGTCAAAAAGTCGCTGAGTTTTGAAGGGAAAGAGAAGGGTACATTACTTGGTATAGGACCTATGTCGAAGCTGCTTATAAAGGCAACCATGCTTTTGGCAAAAAAGAAGGATTTCCCGGTTATGTTCATAGCAAGCAGAAATCAGGTGGATGCGAAGGAACTGGGAGGAGGATACGTTTGCAATTGGGACCAGAAAGGATTTTCCGATGCAATTAAAGGTGTCGCTGAAGAAGTTGGATTTGATGGATTGTACTTCCTGTGCCGTGATCATGGCGGTCCTTGGCAGAGGGACAATGAGAGAAATGCACATTTGCCTGAAGAGGAAGCAATGAAATTAGGTAAACAATCATATCTTGAAGATTTGATAAATGGTTTTGACCTTTTGCATATAGACCCCACAAAGGATCCATATGTTGTTGGAAAAGTAATAGATATGGATGTAGTTTTGAGAAGAACTGTAGAACTTATACAATATGTAGAAGATGAGAGAAATAAAAGGGGACTGCCGGCTATAAGTTATGAGGTTGGAACTGAAGAAACCAATGGAGGGTTGACCTCTACAGAGTCTTATGATATATTTATTAAAAAATTGACAGAAGAACTGGATAGCAGAAATCTGCCGCATCCATGTTTTATAGTTGGCCAAACTGGTACTCTTACAAGATTAACCGAAAATGTAGGACATTTTGATGCTAAAACTTCAAAACAGCTTTCCGATACCGCTAAAAAGTACAGCGTAGGATTAAAGGAACATAATGGGGATTATCTGGATGAAGCACTGCTGCTTCAACATCCGTCTCTTGGAATTACAGCCATGAATGTTGCACCTGAATTTGGTACTGTTGAAACGGAGGCCTATTTGAAGTTGATAGAGGTTGAAGATGGACTTTATAGTCAGGGACTAATCAACAAAAAATCCAACCTTAAGAATGTAATAGAAGAGGAAGCTGTAAAGTGCAGAAAATGGGAAAAATGGGTGGTTGATGACACTGCAAGTAAACCTACAGAAGAAATATTGAAAGACAGGGAGCTCACAAAACAAATAACGCAGATAAGCGGACATTATACTTTTAATAACGATGTAGTTAAGGCTGAAATTGAAAATTTGTTCAGCAGTCTGGCTCAGGTTGGAATTGACGGCGAGAAATATGTTGTATATAAAATACAGGAGTCCATAGACAGGTATGTACAATGCTTCAATATGGAAGGATTTACTTCAAGAATATTGAGTAAGTAGATAATATAAAAGAGAAGTGATGATATGAAAGTTGTTGACTATCATATTCATTCCTGTAATTCATTTGATGGAAAAGCGAGTGTCGAGGATATATGCAGGAGTGCAGCAAAATTGGGAGTATACGAAATTTGTTTTACGGAGCATTTTAGTGTTGACCCCAGGGATGTCAGCTTTGATGTTCTGAATTATGATGGATACAGCAGGGATATAGACAGGAGCAGAGAACTTTTTGAAAACAGGCTGAATATCAGAAAAGGACTTGAAATAGGAGAACCGCATTTGTTCAGGGATTCTTTGAAAGAAAAGCTTGAAGGTATGGATCTCGATTTTATAATAGGTTCCGTACACAATATAAATAGTTTAAAGCTGAGACTGTATATTGAGGGTGGACAAAAAGATCGCATATATAGGGATTATTTTGAAGAAATTTATAAGATGGTTTGTAATTCCGATATAGATGTAATAGGGCATTTGGATTTAATGAAGAGATATGCCTATCATGATTTTGGGAATTACTGCTTTTCAGATTATAAAGAATTGATGGCAGGTATATTGAAAAAAGCTGTTGACAGAGGAATAGGAATTGAAATCAATACTTCGGGTTTTAGGAATGAAGTAAAAGAGCCTTATCCATCTTTTGATGCTGTAAGACTATATGGAGAACTTGGTGGGGAAATAATTACTGTAGGTTCTGATTCGCATGACTGCGACAATATTGCAAACAATTATTTTACGGTTTTGGATATGTTGAAAATGTTGAATTTCAGGTATATTTTTAAATTTCAGAATAGAAAACCTGAATGCATAAAAATAGAATAGTGTACTGGCAGATGAAGTAAAGCTCCCATATTGTTGGAGCTTTACTTTTTGTTATTGAGATTTAAAAAGAAAGACAGTATTTTTTCTTTACTTGTGGACCGTTTGATCTGGCTGATGAGGTTTTCATCGTCAAGAAGTGAATAAAAGTTTTTAAAAAACAATTTGGTATTGTTTATATTTTTGAACTTCAAAGCAAGTATGAAGATAAGATCTATATATTCATCTTTCCAGACAACCGGAGTATTTAATTTTATTATGCATATTTTTGGAGATAAAATAAATTTCTCATTTGAGTGGGGTATTGCTATCCCCTTGCCGATTATTGTGGATGATATTTGTTCTCTTGATAATATATTAGCAGAAAAGCCCTCTCTGCCTATATTATTTTTCTCCATTATGTCGGCATATTTTTTTATTGTATCAAGGTAGGAGGAGGAACCATCATCAATAAAGCAATAATCATATGATATTATGTTTTGAAAACTGCTGTTTTGAATCTGTCCATAACTATGGATTGTGCCTTCAATATGATTTTTTATTTTTTCTATATCTGTTTCATCAAGAAACGTACCAGTGTATATGATTTTTTTATTTTGTATTTCCATAGGTACAGTACTTACAATGAGATCATTGTTGTCGATTATATCATCTGTAAGATATCTTAATGGGAGTATACCGGTTACATCCATCTGGGGAAAGTTCTTTTTCAATCTTGTTGCTATTATCTGTGATGTACCTATGCCGCTGGAACAGATTACTACAACCTTTATCTTGTCATTTAATCTTTCTATTGCAGCTGCGATATGAAGGCATATATATCCGATTTCGTCTTCATTTATTGCTATCCCAAGTCTTTTTTCAAATATGATACTGCAGGAATATGTAGCACCAAATATGCTTAAATATTCATTTTTTATTTTTTTAAGGAGAGGGTTCCTGAGTTGAAGTTTATACTTGAGCCTTATTATGGTTGTTCTCAGGTGAATGGATAGATTAGCCAGAAGAAGTTTGTCATTTCTCAAGTCTACATCCAATATATCGCTTACAAGATTTATAATTTCTCGTGCTATTTCAACATTTATTTCCTTTTTTGAGCTGATTATCTCATTCAAATTGCCAGGATATATATTGTGCTGTATTTTTGCACCGAGCATGTGAAGACATATATAGGCGCTTTCTTCTTCCGGTATCTTCAGATCAAATTCTCTGTTCAATTCATTCACGACCCACTTCGCAATTTCATATTCCTTATTTATTTTTATATTTTTAAAATAGTCATGCTCCATGTCGATTTTTTTATTGAATTTTGCTCTTTCAAGAGTTATTGCAATGTGTACAATCAGGTTTATAAAGGCTTGATCCGTAAAACAATATCCCAGCCTTTCCTCTGATTTTTGAATTATGTTCTGAACTTTTATAATATCGAAGTTTGGAAAGAATTCTCTTATCCTTTTATAATTTACGGTATCTATTCTATAATCAAGCTTTTTACCCATGTTGCTTTCAGATGTTTTTGAATCTTGAGACAAACCGGGACTTATTTCGGAAAATAAACTCATCATTGAATTCCTGAATGTATTTTCATCTCCCTCAATCCACAGTCCCTGGCTTTGTTTTTTCTTTAAATTTAATCCGTGGTTTTTAAGCCATTTCTCAACATACTTGAGATCGTTTATAATTGTATTTTTACTGCAGTAGAGATCATCTGCAAGTAATTGTATTGTATAGGTGTACCTGTTCTTAAACAGAGTTTTCAATATGTATTTCTGCCTGTATTCTGTTGAGTAGGGAGTATTGCTTTCCAAACTGAAATTTTCTTTAAAAGCTGATTTCCTTTTATCGTCTATATTGAGGTATATTCCAACCCCAGGTTTTTTTACAAGGGAAATTCCCGTTTTATCAAAATTATTCTGAAGCTCATTCAGATAATTTCTCACTGTTTTTTCACTTACATTGAGTTTTGAAGCAATTGTCTTGAGTGTAACGGGTCCTTTGCTTTCAAGGAGCATAAGTACGAGCTTGTTTTTGTTTTCATCTTTTGCGTTCATATAAAGCACCTCCTCACACAATTTCAATTATATCATATATGAATATAATTGTTGTAAAATGTCTTTTTATAAATTATAATTATGTTGTAAAATTCAGGGGGAGGATTTGTAATGAAAATAGTGGCGGTAACTGCCTGTGTGACAGGGGTTGCACATACTTATATAGCTGCAGAAGTATTGGAGAGATATGCCGGGGCAAATGGTATAGATATAAAAGTGGAAACACAGGGAGCAATGGGTATTGAAAACAGCATAAAACTTAAGGATGTAAAGGACTCAGATGCTGTTATACTGACAAATGATGTGGAAATAAAAGGCATGGATAGATTCAAGGGCAAAATTATATTCAGATTTTCAAGCAACGAAATTGTTAGAAGAGGTGATGAAATTTTAAAAAAAGTAAAGTCATGCCTGTAATCAAATGAGTTTAGTATTTGTTTTTTCCAGTACGTCGGCTATGTTTTTGTCTGGAAGGCCTTCTGTTATTATTGCATTTATATCTTTGAGGGAAGCGAACTTGAAGCTGCCGTCAAAGTAGAATTTTCTGTTTTCCATTACGAGGTAAACGATTTTACTGTTTCTTATTATTGCTTTTTTTGTGTTGCCGTCTTCAAAATCAAAGGTAGTTACGCTTTTTTCAAATATATTTACTCCGCAGCTTCCGATAAAGGCTTTGGAAAATCTATAATTTGATATATTTTCTATGGTCATGGATCCTGTGAATCCATTTAGATCTTTACAGATTATACCTCCGGGACAAACAATCTTGATGCAGTTTTTTTCATTGTTTATAATTGACATTATATCAAGCATATTTGTTACTACAGTCAATTTTTTGTCGGATTTTGAAATAAGCTTTGCAAGCAGTATATTTGTAGTGGATATATCCAGAAATATAGTTTCTCCATCTTCTATAATGTCAAAACACTTCTTCGCAATTGTGGATTTGGATTCCACATTGAAATCTTTCCTTGCATCTATTTTTTTGTAATGGGCTGATTTTCGTATGGATACAGCGCCACCGTATGTTCTTTTCAGTAAATTTTTATTTTCCAGTGTTTTAAGGTCTTTTCTGATGCAGTCCTTGGTAACATTGAACTTTTGACTCAGGTCATTTACTACGACCTTGCCTTCGGTATTTAAAATGCTGAGTATTTCATTGTGTCTTTCTTCAATAAACATATTGATCATCCTTTTGAGAGATACTATTGTACATCAATAATTATTATATACCATTTTAACAATATAAAACAATAAAAAGTATTCTATTGAAATGTATATTATTTAGTAGTACAATAATAATAAAGATAAAACAATAATAAACAATATAAAAACAGGATTCGAGGTGAATGCGTAATGAATCAGAGAATAGAAGATCTAAAAGAACAGCTTTTCAGTCAGAAAAGAGAAATTTCTTTGGAAAGGGCGCTTTTGTATACGAAAAGCTATGAGAAAACAGAAGGAGAGCCTACCGTTATAAGAAGGGCAAAAGCTTCTGCCCATATACTGGACAATGTTGAAATATCAATCAGACCTGGAGAACTTATTCTTGGAAACAGGACCATAAAGCCGAGAAGCGGAATTGTTTCACCGGAAATGGATCCTTACTGGATTTATGATGAACTTGATACCATCCATTCAAGGCCCCAGGATCGATTTTATATAGGTGAAAAAGATAAAAAAGTATACAGAGAACAATTGTACCCCTACTGGAAGGGCAAGTCCATGAAAGATTTTATAAATTCAAGAATAAGTGGATCCATAAGAGAAGCTGTAGACAAAAATGTCATAGCACTCAATCAGACGGACAAGGGACAGGGACACATCATAATGGATTTTCCGTTTGTGCTCCGGAATGGACTTCAATACATTATAGACGAAGTTGACAAAAAAATTCACGAAAACGATAGCAATGATTTTTATAAGGCAGCATTCATAGTACTCAAAGCTGTACAGAGACATATTCTGAGGTATGCAGAACTTGCACAAAAAAGTGCCTTTCAGGAAAAGGATACGCAGAGAAAAAAGGAATTTCTGGAAGCAGCACGTATATCAAAAAGAATTTCCAGCGAAAAGCCCAGCAGCTTTTATGAGGCCTGTCAGCTATTGTGGTATATAAGCATTGCGGCACAGTATGAATCCAATGCAAGTTCGCTTTCTTTAGGACGATTTGATCAGTACATGTATGATTTCTACAAAAAAGATGTGGAGAGAGGTGTTCCTAAAGAGTTTTTGAAAGAACTTCTGGAATGCCTGTGGATAAAGACCAATGACGTTGTGCTTGTTAGGAGTGAAAACAGTGCAAAGTATTTTGCAGGATTTCCGACAGGATATACAATAGCACTCGGGGGACTTACCTACAATGGAAGATCTGCCGTCAATGAACTTTCGTATCTGTGCCTGGAAAGTTACCATGATATAAAGCTCCCGCAGCCTAATCTGGCAGTAAGGCTCAATGAACTCATCCCAAGAAGGTTCCTGAACCTGACATGTGAAACTATAAGACTGGGGACGGGAATTCCGCAGATATTCAATGATGAAGTTATAGTACCTGGATTTTTAAACAGAGGGGTAAGACTCGAAGATGCAAGGGACTATGCTGTTGTCGGATGCGTTGAACTGTCCATACCTGGAAGTACTTACGGTCTCCATGACATAGCCTTGTTCAATTTTTTAAAAATAATGGAAATCTCTCTGAGAGAAAACAGGAAAAAAGAAAATATAACTTTTGATTCCATAATAGATGATATAAAGTCAAAAATTGTCCATTATGTAAAGCTTGTGGCAGAGGGGTCAAATATAGTAGATATAGGACACAGGGAATTTGCACCTGTTCCGCTGCTTTCGTCACTCATAGACAATTGCATAGAAAAGGGAAAGGATATAACTGAAGGTGGTGCAAGATATAACTTTTCAGGTGTTCAGGGTATAGGAGAGGCAAATCTGAGTGATTCGCTCTATGCACTTAAGAAAATTGTATTTGAAGAAAAAAAATTGAGTTTCAGCGAACTTGTGGAGGCTCTGGATGCCGACTTTGAAGGAAAGGATTATCCTGAATTGAGGGAGGTGCTCATAAATAATTACGATAAATATGGAAATGACAATGACGAGGTGGATTTCATATCCTCGGATATATTGAGGTATTATGCAGAGGAGCTTGAGAAGTATTCAAATCCAAGAGGTGGAAAATTCATACCGGGAGCATATACGGTGTCGGCCCATATTCCGCTTGGGGAAGCGGTAGGTGCGACTCCGGACGGAAGAAAAGCCTACAGCCAGCTTGCTGACGGAGGACTTTCGCCCATGGTTGGAAGAGATCTTCTTGGACCTACTGCCGTGCTGAAAAGTGTAAGCAAGCTTGACAACTATCTTACAACGAACGGCAGTCTCTTGAATGTAAAATTTTCTCCGAAAGCACTGGCGGGAGAGGGTGGAATTAAAAAATTTGGAGACTTTTTGCTGTCCTTCATGAAGCTTAAAATACAGCATATACAATTCAATATAATGTCAAGGGAAACTTTGATGGATGCCCAGAAAAATCCTGAAAATTATAAGGGACTTGTAGTAAGAGTTGCAGGTTACAGTGCATTCTTTATAGAATTGAACAAAAAAATTCAGGATGATATAATCGCAAGGACCGAGCACGCATTATAGGAATGGATGTGATTGTTTGTGAAAGCATTGATATTCAATATTCAAAGGTATTCTCTTCACGATGGGGACGGTATAAGGACGGTTATATTTTTTAAAGGATGTTCTCTTCACTGTCCGTGGTGTTGTAATCCGGAGTCACAGTCTTTTGAGATAGAAAGAACTGATGGAACTGCAAATATAGGAAGATTTGGAGCAAACAAAGGCAGGATTTTTGGAAAGTATATGACACTTACTGAAGTGCTTGAGGAAGTCGAAAAAGACAGTATATTTTACAACACATCCGGTGGAGGGGTCACTCTCTCGGGTGGCGAAGTACTTTCGCAAGGTAGATTTGCAATTGAACTTCTCAGATGTCTCAAAAAGCTTTCGATAAATACAGCCATTGAAACATCCGGTTATGGGAAAAGCAGTGTCTTGATGGAAATGTCGAAATATCTTGATTTGATATTGTTTGATCTCAAAATAATGGATAAGTATAAGGCCAGGGATATTATAGGTATTGACATAGATTTGGTGAAAAGCAACATGAGACTTCTGGTAGAGCATAATAGGAAGGTAATTCCACGTATACCACTGATTCCGGGCTACAACATGGATAAAAAGAATATAGATGCAATAATTGATTTTGTTGAAGAACTTGGCTTGAAAGAAGTCCATATACTTCCGTTCCATCAATACGGAAGTAGAAAGTACGAATATTTGAACAGGGAATATACCATGAAAGATATGGAACCTCCCGATACCGGGCTTGTTCATGGAATAAAAAAAAGAATTGAAGAGCATGGAATAGATGTATTGATTGGCGGTATGTAAAAGTTTAAATTTATTATAATTTTATAAAAAGAGGAGAGATTTTAAAATGGAATTTATGTTTGACACAGCAAATATCGAAGATATAAAAAAGTATAAGGATATTTTCCCTATAACCGGGATTACAAGTAATCCAAGCATTATAAAAAAAGTGGGAAAGATCGATTTTTTCAATCATTTCAAAGAAATACGCAGTATACTCGGTTTTGAAAAAAGTATTCACATTCAGGCAGTAGCCAGGGATTTTGAAGGAATAGTCAAGGATGCAAAGACAGTGCTTGAGAAGGTAGACGACAGTGTTTATATAAAAATTCCGGTAACAGAAGAAGGATTGAAGGCAATGAGACAGCTCAAATCCGAAGGAGTGGGAATTACTGCAACTGCCATATATACAAAAGTTCAGGCGCTTCTGGCACTGGAGGCAGGGGCGGATTATCTTGCACCGTATTTCAACAGGATGGAGAATATGGATATTGATCCTCGTGCCACTATAAAAATGATTGCGGATATGATAGAAAAGTATAATTATTCCGCCAAAATACTTGCAGCAAGCTTCAAGAATGTAGGTCAGGTCATGGATGCATTTTCATGCGGAGCACAGGTTGCAACCGTAGCACCTCAGATTTTGCACGATGCTTTCAAGATGCCTTCCATAGAAAAAGCGGTAACTGATTTTACTTCCGACTGGGAAAGTGTATTTGGAAAAGGATTTTCCATTTCGGATCTTTAAAGTATTATGGAGAGGATGATATGATTAAAGTAATAAAAAATGATATCAATATATCCGCATCTGTCTCCTGTATGGATCTCTGCAATCTGAAAAAGAGCATGCTTGAAGTTGAACAGTCTGAAGTGTCTTTTTATCATTTTGACGTAGTGGACGGGAAATTCAACAGCTGTTTCATACTTGGGGAACCAACGCTTCGGAGCATGAGAAGGGAGACAAATCTACCTGTTGAGGTTCATCTGGCGGTATATGAGCCTGAAAAATTTATAAAAGCCTATGCCTCAGCTGGAGCGGATTATATAGCAGTCCACTATGAGGCCGTAGGGGATTTTGAAAAAATATTTGATATGATTCGCCGTTATGGTGCTGAACCTGTTCTTGCATACAAGGCTTCAACTGCTCCGGGTGACGATTTTATATCTCTTGCAGGAGAAGCGGCCTGGATACTGAAGCTTACAGTAAATCCGGGATTTCCAGGACAAAAAATGCAGGAGGATGCAGCAGTTCATATAGAGCAGATGAGGAGAATGCTAAATAGAGCAGGTCTGAAAACCGGTATCCAGGCGGACGGGAATATTAATGAAAATACGATTCCTTCAGTTGTAAGGGCAGGTGCGGATATGATGACGGGAGGCACTTCCGGCCTCTTTTTAAAAGACCGTACTGTAAAAGAATCATGTTCCAGAATGCTCTGTGTCGCACGAAAATATAAATAGAAAAATTAAAGGGAGGAGACCTGGATGGATAGATTGTCGAACAGTGTCAATTTCGCTATAGCTGGATTTGGGGGAATTGCAAGGACTCATGCACTAGGAGCATATATGGGAAATATGAATTTCCCTCTTGAGTACAGCTTGAATTTAAAGAGTATTGTAACGAGAAGACCTATGGATTTTACAGTAGGAAGAGTGGAAAACTTTATAAATATGGATGAGGTGCTGAGTGACAGGAATATCGATTTTATAGACATATGTACTCCAAACAATTCACACCTTGAAATTTTGAAAAAAGCTGTGGAAGCAGGAAAATCCGTATATTGCGAGAAGCCTCTTTCCTCTTGCATGGAAGACTCGATTGAAATGGAGAAGCTTGTCAGAAAGAACAAGCTGAAAAACGCAGTTGCCCTAATATACAGATACATGCCTGCTGTCAGGCTTATAAAAACTGCCATACAAAGACAGATCATTGGAGATATAATCGACTTCAAGGTGAAGCTGTACCATAAAAGTTATCTTAATCCTTTAAAAAAAGGAAGCTGGAGGACAAAACAGTCTTCAGGGGGTGGAGCACTTGTGGATCTTGGAGTACATCTTATTGATATGATCCATTTTACACTTGGCAGGATAAGAGAAGTGAATTGTGATACGAGAGTGTTTTTCAAGGACAGAACTGATGTGGATGAGATAGCCTTCTGCAGGATGAACATGGAGAATGGAGCAAGGGGAACTCTTGAAGTATCAAGAATTTTTGCACAGGAGGATGAACCTACCACCTATACTCTGTATGGTACGAAAGGTTCTATAAAGATGAGTTCGGATAGTCCCTATTTCATGGAATTTTATGATTACAAAGCAAACAGGGTGGAGAGGATATCTTCTATTCAGGATGCTCCAGTATCAGGTTATTATCCTGGAGAACGGCAGTCTCTTGGATTTCATCAGGACTGCCATACAGCATGCATAGTCAATTTTGCAGACAGTATATTCAATGGACGGGATAGCGGCAATATAGCAACATTTAAAGATTCATTGGATTCAGAAACAGTAATTGATACATGCTATAGATCTGACAGGGAAAAACGTACTATAGAAGTAGATTATAGATAAATTGGATTGTTTAAAAACCCGGGATTTTTTAAAGTCCCGGGTAAATTATTTATTCTAGTTCTATTCCATTTTTAGAATTCTGCTTGGCTAACTCCTGTTCTTTTCTGTATGTTATAGAATCCTGTTTTTTAAAGAATGGGAAATATATTAATGTCGATGTTATTAGAATTACTATCTGCAGCAGAGCAGCTCTCCAACCTCCAACCAGCAATCCTGATATAATTGCAGGTGTACTCCAAGGCAGCATTATTCCTGAGAAAGGGTGAACAAATCCCGTTGCTATGGATACGTAAACCAACAGGCTGGCTACAACTGGTGTTGCGAAGAATGGAATGAACATAATAGGATTTAATACTATTGGAAATCCGAAGGTAACAGGTTCATTGATGTTGAAAATGGTAGGAAATATGGCGATTTTGCCCAGACTCCTGTATTGTTCCGATTTTGCAGCAAAGAGCATTGCAATTACAAGACCAAAGGTTATTCCAGATCCTGAAAGTATTATAAAGTTGTCAAGAAATTGCTGGGTTACAATGTGAGCTCCACCTGAAACAGTTAAACTGTGGGTTTTCTGAAAAAGCTGCTGATTTGCCATGGCGTTTGCCGTCAATAACGAGGTAACTACACCATTGACAATTGACTGACCATGTACACCAAACCACCAGATGAAAGAAATGAAGAATGCGATTCCTATAACTCCAGGTAAGGAATCTGTTAATCCCTGCAAAGGAATCTGCAATACGGTATAAATCCATTCTATAAAAGTCTTGTTTGCGGCAGCTTTAAATAGAATATAGATTAACATAGAACCAATCATTATAACTGCAGCTGGTATCAGGGCGGTGAATTGATTGGCCACACCCTCCGGAACACTATCCGGTAGTTTGATTACTATCTTCTTTTTTAGAAACCATGAATAAGTGGCTCCAACAACTAGTCCGATGATGATAGCTGCAACCATACCCTTGCCACCTATCCAGCCTTTTGAAATAACGTCTGTTACCTTCTCCCCTTTGTCAGAGATAACATATGAACTGATTGTAATTATGAAAGATACAACTGATAATATACCTGCAGGCAATGGCTCAAATCCTTCGTTCTTAGCGTAATTATAGGCTATTGAGAAGCAAGCAACCAGTCCCATTATTTCAAAGGTACCACCATAGACTTGCATAAACGGTTCTGTCCAGTCAGCACCAAATATACCTGCCATCCAATTATTGAATCTTGCAGATGGTATTTGCCCGATTACCAGGAATATCGATCCGATAATTGTTAGAGGCAGTATGCTTAACATACCGTCTTTTAATGCAATAATTCCTTTCAGGTTAATAAATTTTACTATAGCTGATATTATTTTTTCGCTTGATTTTGGTGATTGTTCCATTTTATAATCCTCCTTTTTAATTTGTATAAAGCCAGATATCGTTTACAGGAAATGGCTAGTAAAATACATATCTTGGTTTTAATAATGGATGAAATGCGTTATAATTAAAATGTAAGTCTCATGTTGTTCTATTTTTTATATATACCTGATTGATATTTTTAGGACAACATGGGGTGATTATTGATTGTCAATTAATTTCAATGCATCATTCAAAACTTTTTCTCCGTTCATCATTCCATAATCTATTGATGAAATAACAGCAACTGGGATATTCAGAGGATTGCATATTTTTTTTGCCTTTTCAAATACAAATTTGATTTGCGGACCGAGTAAAACTACGGATACTCCATCCAGGTGTTTTGACATCTGGGATTCAGGAAATGCTGCTATTGCTACACCCAGACCTTTCTTTTTTGCTGTCTTCTCCATTTTTGTTACCAGTACACTTGTTGACATACCTGCTGCACAAAATAATGCAATTTTAATCATTTTATCATACCTCCGTGTTTTAAATTTTTTATTTATAATCCTACTTTTTTAGTAAAGGATTAATTGCTTTTCTTAATTCAATTATCTGGCCAATAAGGTTTTTTTCCGATATTGCGGTCATTAAGTGGTCCTGAGCATGTACAAATAATATTGAGATTTTCATTTCGTCACCTGATGCTTCTTTTTGCAGCAAGGAAGTTTGTATATTGTGAGTTTTGTCTATAACATCATTTGCTTTGTCCATTAACTCATCGGATTCCTTATATTTACCTTCCTTTGCTTTTTCCAGTGCATCGTATGCATAAGCTCGAGCTTCACCTGAATTTACTATGAGTTGCATTACAATTTGTTCTACTTCCATTTATATTTTCCTCCTTTTGACTAATTTCATTTTTATTATACAGCAAAATATATGCCAAACACTAACAGCCCTCATAAGGCATACTACAATTAACAGTGTTTTAAATATTTTAATAGTGTTTTAAGATTTTAAAATTGTTTTTATAGTGATTGAAACACTATAATTGTACAAATCAATTATTAGTAGTATAATGTAAAATATATAAGTCAGTTTTAATTAATGAAACAGGAGATAAGTTATATGAAAAGGAAAGAAAAGATATACAATTACCTGTTGTAGCAGTCAGAGGGAAACGGTGTTGATGCAAAGACCATATCCAGTGTTTTCAATATCAGCAGGGCAAATGTCAGTCATGAGCTCAACAACTTGTTCAGAGAAGGAAAGGTTTACAAATCCTCCGGGCGTCCGGTTTTGTTTTATGCCTCACAATTGAAGAATATGAAATTCGGGGAATCAAAATTATCCGAATTTGTAAAAAACAATATAAGTTTAAAGCAGGCTGTTGAACAATTAAGGGCAGCTGTATTATATCCTCCAAATGGAATGAATTGTTTGATCCTGGGAGAGACAGGAGTTGGAAAATCCATGTTTGCATCTCTGATGCACGATTATTCAGTTGAGATTGGAGTGAAAGATAAGGAATCTCCATTTATAGTGTTTAATTGTGCAGACTACAGTAACAATCCTCAACTGCTTACCGCCCAACTTTTTGGAGTCAAAAAGGGATCCTATACTGGTGCTGAAGAAAATAAAGTCGGCTTGATTGAAAAAGCAGACGGCGGGATACTTTTCATGGATGAAGTTCACCGATTGCCTCCGGAGGGTCAGGAAGCCCTCTTTACATTTTTTGATACGGGCACTTTTAGACGTGTAGGGGACAGTGAAATTAGAAAATCAGATGTTTTTATTATTTCAGCTACTACAGAAAATCCGGAATCGGCATTATTGAAGACTTTTACAAGGAGAATTCCAATGATTATCCATATTCCCTCGCTCAGGGAAAGAACTCTTGAAGAGCGGCTTTTTCTCATAAAGAGTTTTTTTAAATACGAAAGTATACGTTTAAATAAAAATATATATGTATCATTGAATACTATCAGGGCATTTCTATCATATAATTGTCCAAATAACATCGGACAGCTTAAAAGTGACATACAGCTTGTTTGTGCAAAAGCTTATTCAGAATTTCTGACGGATATAAAATCAGATGTAAGAATTTTCAGCAGTTCTTTACCTGGTCATATTAAAGAAGGACTATACAGAGAGAAAGAACATAGAGTCATGTGGAATAAATTTATAAATGATGATATAGAATTTTTTAAATTTACGGCTTCCAGCGAAAGCTTATCCTATACAAATAATTATGATGATAATAGTATTTATGATATTATTGAGCAAAAGCTGGAGGTACTGAGGTCAAGGGGTATTTCAAGCATCAACATTGAAAATATTCTTGAAAAGGATATTACAAAATACTTTGAAAAGCATATAAATGGGATTTCGGAAGAAATCAACAAAAAAAATTTGCTCAATATCCTGGGAAAGGATGTACTGAACTGTGTTGATGAAGTAGTTTATTATGTAGCCAGCTCTTTTAAAATAAATTTGACAGGCAATATGTATACGGCACTTGCGCTTCATATAGATAATTTGATAAAGAGAATGACTACGGGAAAAGCTATAGTCAATTCGCAATTAGATAAAATAAAAAAATTATATCCAAGGGAATTTCAGATATCACTTGAAATAAAGAAAATAATAGAAAAGTTCATTCATCATTCAATACCCGAAGATGAAGCAGGATATCTGACTATATTCCTGACTCCAGATGATAATTACAATCGTAAATTTGCGGAAAAGGTAAAAATTATACTGATAGCACATGGTGAAACAACGGCAAGTTCCATGGCAGATGTTTCAAACAAGCTTTTGGGTGAGGAATATGTAATTGGAGTCGATGCTCCAATAGAAACCAGTCCTTTAAAAATATTAGACAAATTGAGGAAGATAGTGAAAACGAATCTTTGCTCCAGTGGATACTTTTTACTCGTTGATATGGGATCATTTACAACCTTTGGTGAAATAATAGAAAAGGAATTTAATGTACCGGTAAAAGTCATGTCACTTGTTTCAACCCTGCATGTTCTTGAAGCTGCAAGAAAAGCACTGCTGGGGTTTTCACTGGATGAAATTCATAAAGAAGTGGTTTCTGTAAATTCATATGTAAACAATATCAAGTATAATAAAAATATTAAAAATGATAAAAAGAAAATAGCTATTATAACAGCATGTTTAACAGGAGAGGGAGGCTCTGTTGCTCTTAAAAGTTTTATCAACAAGAATCTTAAATTTGATAATGATATTTTCGAAGTTGTACCTCTGAACTGTTTGAATGAAAGGTACTTTGCCCAATGTATAGAAAAAATGGAGAGAGAAAGAGAAATTTTATTTATTGTTTCACCTTTTCATATTGATGTTGATATAAAGCAGTATAGCATGTATGATGTAATAAGCATGAGAGCTGTAAACGAGCTTCAGGAGCTTATTGATACAAAGACAACTTTTCTTAAAATGAATCTTATTCTAAAAGAAAATATAGATAATCTTGACGGGGACGTCCTATATAAGGACATAGTATATACTTTAAATAAAATATCATCAATACTATCCATTAATTTGAAAGATGAAACGATCATAGGAGTTGTACTTCATCTGGCATTTACAATAAGCCATTTGGAAAAGGGGGAAGCTTTTATTGAATATCCAAATAAGAATGAATTAAAGAACAAATATAAAAAGATTTATGAAGTAGTAAATGAGCATATTGCATTTCTGTTTAATAAATATTCTGTTGAATTAACAGATAATGAAATCTGTTATATAGTCAATTTTCTCATAAAGAATTAATTAACTATATAACAGGTACTTTCCTAAAACCAGCAGTCAAAACCATTTCTGATGAATATTTTTTTGTATTCCATCAAATCCTCTTCGTGCAGGGGAGGGATATCCTTTAATTTGTAGTTTCTGCCAAGCATTTCGTATTTATTCTGGCCGAACTGGTGAAAGGGCAGCAGGTTTATTCTGGATACTCCCAGAGTTCTAAACAGGTTACAGAAATTTGCTGCATTTTCCAGATCCGAATTGATTCCAGGTATAACGGGAATACGTATGATGATATCCTTTTTCCTGTTAAGGGCAGTTTGAAGATTCTCCAGAATTATATCGTTGTACACAGCCGTAGCTTTAAAATGTTTTTGCCTGTCATAGTGTTTTATATCGAACAAGAGCAAATCCACATTGTCTATAAATTTAGAAAAAATCTTGTTTGGGGCATATCCTTCAGTTTCAATTGCAGTGTGTATGTTTTCTGATCTGAGGAGCTTCAGGAGTTCTGATGCGAATTCATGCTGCAGCAGTACTTCCCCTCCAGACAGTGTCACGCCTCCATTTGACTCCTCATAAAATACTTTGTCTTTTAGAACTTCTTTAAATACGTAATCGAGAGTCAAATGGGAGCCTTCTTTTTTTAGCGCATTTTTAGGACATATATTTATGCAATCAAAGCATGAAACACATTTTTTATTGTCTATTTTTATAGTATCATTTTCCAGATATATTGCGTTTTTATTGCAACAGTGAATACATTTCAAGCACTTTATGCAGCTTGATCTATTATGGGATATTTCAATTTCCCTATTTTGCGATTCTGGATTGGAACACCATATGCATCTTAGAGGACATCCCTTGAAGAATACAACGGTTCTTATTCCCGGACCATCGTGTATACTGTATTTTTGAATGTTGAAAATACAGGCCTTTATATCTTTTATCATATATGATCAGCTCCTTTCAATTAGCAATATTATTTCACAATTTAAATGTATCATAAAAATATCTGTATGTAAAATATTTTATTACATATGAAACTAAAATAATATTCAAATGTAAAATAAGTATTGACATATAAAATATTTGGAGTATTATATAAGTATAAAAGAAACAATTTACTTACGAATGAAATTTAAAATTTTGTATTAGCAGGTTCTCCTGTGTTATAATTGGCAATATAAAATATAAAACGGGAGGATTGAATATGACTGACAGACATAAAAAGCTCCTTAAAATAGTGACCGACAACAAATGTATTGAGGTCAGCAGGTTGTCAGAACTTTTGAATGTATCACAGGTGACTATACGCAAGGACTTGAGTATATTGGAGGAAAAGGGACTGCTGCACAGGAAGCATGGATATGCCGTTATAAACTCAAGTGATGACATCAACAGCAGGCTGGCTGTTAATTATGATACAAAGAAAAAAATAGCAGAACTGGCATCAGAGCTTGTCTCAGATGGAGAAACAGTTATGATTGAATCCGGTTCCTGCTGTGCACTGCTTGCAGAGGAACTTGCTTACAATAAAAAAGACATAACCATAATTACAAATTCTGTTTTTATAGCTTCACATGTAAGAGAGGCTCCTCTGGCAAGAATTATACTGCTGGGCGGGGAGTATCAGATGGAGTCACAAGTTCTGGTGGGACCGCTTGCCAGGGAGGGTGTAAAAAACTTTTTTGTAGATAAATTGTTTGTAGGAACTGATGGATATAATCCCAAAGTCGGATTTACAGGAAAGGATCTCATGCGTACAGAAACAGTAAAAACCATGGCTCAAAATGTAGACAAGGTAGTTGTACTAACCGAATCCTCAAAATTTTTTCAGCAGGGAGTTGTTGTTCAGTTTGATACAGCGGAAGTAGATTGTGTAATAACAGACAATAAAATTCCACAGCATATTTTGGAACTTTTGAAAGAATATAAAATAGATGTTCTAAGAGCTATTTTATAAATATCCATTAATTTGGGAGGGTTGTTTATGGGTAATTTTGGAGAACTAACAGACAGAATGAAGGATTTTCGTGAAGAACTGCTTAATGCCAGATCGAATGTATGTGTTGAAAGGGCAGTACTTGTGACACAAAGCTACAGGAAACATGCTGATAAGCCTATGATTTTGAAAAGGGCACTGTGCCTGGAGAATATATTGGAAAATATGAGTATATTCATAGAACCGCAGACGCTGATTGCAGGGAACCAGGCGTCAACCAACCGTTCTGCACCTATATTTCCTGAGTATGCCATGGACTGGGTTGTTGAGGAACTTGATGAATTTGAAAAAAGACCCGGTGACAGGTTCTATATTACGGAGAAAAATAAAAAGGTACTGAAGGATATGTCGGGTTTCTGGTATCACAATACGCTGAAGGATAGAGGACTTGCAGCCATGCCTGAAGACAGCAGAATTTTTTATGATCTTGGAATCATAAAGGCAGAAGGCAATATTACGTCAGGAGATGGTCACATAGCTGTGAATTACGGCAATGTGCTGAGGCTTGGACTGATGGATTATAAGAAAAAAGTCGAGGACAAGCTAAATAATCTTGACTTGACAGACTATAGAAACTTGAGAAAATCCTATTTTTACAAAGCTATTTTCATTGTAGTAGATGCGGTTAAAAATTTTGCAAAGCGTTATGCAAATCTTGCACTTGAAATGGCAGAGAGTGAAGTGAATTTGAGAAGGAAAAAGGAACTCTTTGAAATGTCAGACATTTTGAATAAGGTTCCATATCAACCAGCAGAAAGCTTCAAGGAGGCAGTGCAGTCAATATGGCTGATTCATCTCTGCCTGCAGATAGAATCCAACGGGCATTCAGTATCTTATGGAAGGATGGATCAATATCTTTATCCATACTATAAGAGAGATATTGAAAAAGGTTTGATTTCAGAAGATGAAGCATGTGAACTGCTTGTAAATCTATGGCTTAAAACGTTCACAATAAACAAGATAAGAAGCTGGTCACATACAAGATTTAGTGCAGGTAGTCCGCTGTACCAGAATGTAACTGTAGGAGGGCAGACTCCAGATAAGAAAGATGCTGTAAACTCACTGAGCTACATGATTTTGAAAAGTGTTGCACAGACAAAACTGCCTCAGCCTAATCTCACGGTACGCTATCATAGTGGACTGGATGATGATTTCATGAAACAGTGTATTGAGGTTGTCAGGCTTGGTTTTGGAATGCCTGCTTTCAACAATGATGAAATAATAATTCCTTCATTTGTAGAAAAAGGTGTATCCGAAAAAGATGCCTACAATTACAGTGCAATTGGATGTGTAGAAGTTGCCGTACCTGGAAAGTGGGGTTATCGCTGCACTGGCATGAGCTTCCTGAATTTCCCCAAATCCCTTTTGATTGCATTGAATGACGGAGTTGATCTGGAATCAGGGATTAAAGTATGTAATGGAACAGGGCATTTTAAAAATATGATGTCCTTCGATCAGGTCATGAAAGCATGGGATAAGATAATTCAGGAATTCACAAAGCACAGTGTAATTATAGATAATTGTGTAGATACGGTGCTGGAGAATACTACAGCAGATGTACTTTGTTCGACCTTGACAGAGGACTGCATTGAAAGAGGACTTACTATAAAGGAAGGTGGAGCAGTATATGATTTCATAAGTGATCTTCAGGTAGGTATTGCCAATTTGGGAGATTCTCTTGCAGCTATCAAGAAGTGTGTATTTGAAGACAGGATTCTGACGCCTGAAGAGCTGTGGAATGCTCTTGTAAATAATTTTGAAGGAGAAGATAACATTAGAGTACAGAATATTCTAATAAATAATGCACCTAAATATGGAAATGATGATGATTATGTAGATATTATCCTCAAAAAAGCATATGATAAATATATCGATGAAATAAGCAAGTATAAAAACACCAGATTTGGACGGGGACCAATTGGAGGAGTATACTATGCAGGCACGTCTTCCATTTCTGCAAATGTACCACAGGGAGCATCGACTCCAGCAACCCCTGATGGAAGAAAAGCTGGTGAACCACTTGCTGAAGGATGTTCACCATCGCATGCAATGGATAAGAACGGACCTACATCAGTATTCAAGTCAGTCTCAAAATTATCCACGGACAGGATTACAGGTGGAGTACTGCTGAATCAGAAAATTACTCCTCAAATGCTGTCAAAAGAGGAATCCAGACTTAAATTGATCTATTTGATAAGAACTTTCTTCGATCGTCTGAAGGGTTTTCACGTGCAGTACAATGTGGTATCCAGGGAAACTCTTGTAGATGCACAGAAACATCCTGAGGATCACAGGGATCTCATTGTACGTGTTGCAGGTTACAGTGCCTTTTTCAATGTACTGTCAAAGCAGACGCAGGATGATATTATTGAAAGAACAGAACAGGTTCTGTAAAAAATACATTAGATGTATATGGAAGTTACGATTGTAATTTCCATATACATCTTTTATTTATAAACAACAAAAAATTTTGCAACAGATATTTTGGTGCCTATATTTAATGGTATAATCATAACCAGGTTATTGTTGATGATATTTTCTAAAGATGGAGGAAATAAATATGTGGAAAGAATTTAAAAAGTTTGCCATGAAAGGCAATATTCTGGATCTGGCTATAGGTGTTGTAATAGGGAGTGCTTTCGGGAAAATAGTTTCTTCGCTTGTCAGTGATATCATAATGCCTCTAGCAGGTCTGTTAATTGGGAAGGTTGATTTTTCAAACCTGTTTCTAACCTTGGGAAGTGGACATTTTGATACTATAGATCAGGCTAAAAAAGCTGGTGTTCCAACTTTGAATTACGGAATATTTATAAATAACATCATAGATTTTTTGATAGTGGCATTTTCCATATTTCTGGTCATGACACGGGTAAATAAATTTTTCAGCAACAAGGAAGAAGAAAAATCCGCAGCTACGAAAAAATGCAGATACTGCTTGAGTGAAATTCCAATTGAAGCGACTAGATGCCCTAATTGTACATCTCATCTTGATTAATATATTAAAAAAATATATATTGACATAAGTCTTAAAACTGATATAATTATTAACAAATGGAAATATAATTAGCTTTAAGACTTATGGAGGAGTATTTTATTATGGAAAATATCATTGGAAAGGAAATTGGAAGCAACAAATTTTATTTTGATTTTAGCTTTAGCTGGGGCTACTTTTATTTTAGCGCTGGTTATTTCTTCTACAAAAAATTATCCAATTTATTTCTAATGAGTAAAATAATAATTTAAATGCATGGCACAAAAAGGTTGTATCTTTATACGATAATAATGTATTTAATTGACAGGATCTCATTAGAGGTCCTGTTTTTTATATTTTAAATTAGTTTATAATCCGGAGTATAAATTAATTTAAATTTTATCAAGAAAGCATAAAATTTAAAATTAAGATGGGAGAATTTAACTATGGTAATAATAATGAAACCTCACACACCTAAAGAGGAGATTATGGTATTGAAACAGAGATTGGAAGAAAGGGAACATGTCCGGGTAAATGTATCTATAGGACAAAACTATGGCGTACTTGGGCTTATTGGAGATACTTCAAGAATTGAAATGAGCAAGATTGAGGCAAATGAATATGTGGAAAAGGTTCATAAGGTTCAGCAGAATTATAAACTTGCCAATAGGTTGTTTCATCCAGATAATACTGTAGTTGATATAGAGGGGAAAACCATAGGAGGCGAGGATTTGGCCGTTATAGCAGGCCCTTGTTCCGTGGAAAGTGAAGGCCAGATAGTAGAAATTGCAAAACAGGTGAAAAAAAGCGGCGCAAAGTTTCTGAGGGGCGGCGCATTCAAACCGAGAACATCTCCCTATAGTTTTCAGGGACTTAGAACAGAAGGACTGGAACTTTTGAAACTTGCCAAAAAGGAAACCGGATTACCTATAGTTACAGAAATAATGTCTGCCAATATGATAGATAAATTTGTGGAAGATGTGGATATCATACAGGTAGGTGCGAGGAACATGCAGAATTTTGAACTGTTGAAGGAGCTCGGCAAAACAAGGAAACCCATACTCCTGAAAAGGGGACTATCCGCTACCATAGAGGAACTCCTGATGTCAGCCGAGTATATAATGTCTGAAGGAAATAAAAATGTCATATTATGTGAAAGAGGAATACGAACTTTTGAGAATTATACTAGAAACACTCTGGATTTAAGTGCCATACCTGCAATAAAAAAACTAAGTCACCTTCCTGTAATAGTAGATCCAAGTCATGCAGCAGGTTTGTGGTGGATGGTGGAACCTCTTGCAAAAGCGGCTGTAGCTGTAGGAGCGGATGGACTTATAATTGAGGTTCACAATGATCCTGAAAATGCACTCTGTGACGGCAAGCAATCTATAACACCGGATAGATTCCACAATTTGATGTCTGATATAAATAGATTGGTGGAGGCAGGAGCAAGGCAGATTTATAATTCTATGAATGTATAGGAATTGACAATTTTGACGTGGGGGGAATAGGTTTGGAAGATTGTGACTTTAGCAATTTTAGTATAGCAGTTGTTGGAATGGGACTCATCGGCGGTTCCTATGCAATGGCATTGAAATCTATTGGTACAAAGTATATAGCCGGTATGGACAGAAGTTTGGAAACACTGGATAAGGCTATTGACATGAAAATAATAGATAGAGGATATGATAAGCCGGGGAAATTTTTAAAAGATATGGACATTGTAATAGTAGCTCTTTATCCTCAGGATACAATTAGTTTTATAAGGGACAATGTTGAATATTTCAAACCGGGAGCTATTATAACTGATACTTCCGGTATAAAGAAATTAGTAGTGGAAGCTGTTGATTCTTTCCTGCCTGAGGATATAGAATTTATATCGGGACATCCAATGGCAGGGAAAGAATACAGGGGAATTGAATATGCGGATGGTTCTATATTTAAGGGAGCGAATTATATAATAACTCCGGGTATCAGAAATAAAAAATCAAGCATTGATATTATAGTGTCAATGGCCAGAAAATTTGGATGTAAAAATGTGGAATATATTTCTCCTGAAGAACATGACAGCATAATTGCATATACAAGTCAACTGCCGCATGTAATAGCAACAGCTCTTCTTATGAATGAGCATATAAAGGACATAAAACCCGAGCTGTTTGTTGGTGGAAGTTTTAGAGATGCCACGAGAGTGGCATTGATCAATT